>NZ_NRGT01000058.1:0-22543 GCF_002332285.1 Glutamicibacter sp. BW77
GATAACAGGCTTTCCCATCAAAAAGACTATTCGCAGAATATGCGAATTCAGGTTCCCCTTGATATTTGAGCGACAATCCAAGCATCTTCTGAAGAATAGTAATCTTCCATCTATCTTGCCCACAGTTTCTGGATGCTTAAAAGGGTCGACCACCAGGCCGCAGTATCATGTCGCGACGTGTATGCCGAAAATAACTCCTCCGACTTGTTACAGCCAGTTAGTGACTCAGCTCTTCGATGATTGCATCGTTGAAAGCTGCCAGATCGCCCGGGTTGCGTGAAGTGATTAAGGCAAAGTTCTCTGCCGGGCAACGAAAAACCTGTTCGTCTTTCCAGGTGCCGCCAGCATTGATGATGTCAGTCTTAATGGACTTGTAAGAAGTGAGGGTCTTATTTTTCGCTAGTCCTGTTTCAACCAGTAGCCACGGACCGTGGCATATCGATGCCACCGGACGTCCAGACATTGCAAATGACTTTACGATCCTTTGCGCCTCTGCATCCAGTCGGAGATTGTCGGCGTTCAGTGTGCCTCCGGGAATGAGCAATAGATCGAATTCGCTTTCGCGGACCTCAGATAATGTTTCGTCCACCTCGAAGACCTCGCCTAAGTCCCAGTCGCCGACGAGGGTCTGTACCTGACCTGTTTCTGGAGCGGCGATGGTGACCTTGACTCCAGCCCGTTCTAATTTCTCGACAGGATCCTTCAACTCATCCTGCTCTACTCCGCGGTTGGAAACCACGACGAGGACTTTCTTACCTGTTAACTCTGACATGAGGTGTTCCTTTCATTGGGTTCAAGGGCTAGCTTGGCACTCCAGGTACAACCCAGCAAGATGTAATCAGGAAATATTCAGCTGATCCTGCGCAGCGTTTCGGCAGTCCGTATCGGGACAAACCGAAAGATAGAAAACCGTAGGTGAAGAGTTACTCCTCCTCGGAGATTTTAAGATCTCCGTAAACGATCGTTGGTGGGGGTCTTGTGAGAGGAACCTGCTAAACGATAGAAAAACGTCTAAGACGACGGATCATTTTGCGGAGCATCGCCATCGGTTGACCTTGGCTGCGCCCCATACAACGAGTCGCTAACCCGATCGATCAACTCCTGAACACTTCGCACCTTCTTCGAAGCGGAGGGCAACTACTATTAAAGGTTTGGTGTGCCCAACGGAAAGTATCTCTCCCAGCTTCTAGGAGTCGTTGGTCTCTTGGCTCGCGTGGTCACTGGTTTTATCGCCACCGTCGTATGACTGCTGAACGTCGGTAGCACCCTCCGAAGTTTCCAATTCGTCTGCGCTATTTGAAGAGACTTTTTGGTTGCTTGATCCCTCTGCGCCATAAGACTGTTGGATGTCTGTAGGCCTGCCAGTGTTTTCTGAACCGTTGGAGGCCTCTCGGCCGCCGGACTGCTTCGTTTCTTGAGTGTCAGCATTGTCAAAACTGTCAGCATTGTCAAAATTCCCGGGTTGCTTGTTGGCATCTTGCTCAGACATGACATCCTCCCTTGATCGGTGGTTCCTAACGTGGTCAACGCTAGATACGGGGTTTAAGAGCGGCAGTTGACGATGGTTGGGTTGACGAGTGGTGGGATGTCGACTTGGAGGCATCGGCCATCAGAGTGGGCGTTGGAGGCGGTGGTAGCGATGATTCCCACTGCAGCGGCGGAGGCGGCGGCCAGGGCTGCTCCGACGATGGGCGCGCCTGGTCCGAACATGGCGGCGATGCCCGCGCTTCCCCCTAGGAGACCTGCGATGACGACGCCTTGATCACGCATATTTGCGGTTTCGGCGCGACTGTAGGTCAGGCGGCCATAGAATCCTTTCCATTCGGCTTCGGGGTCAAGGATTACGGGGGTAGGTGGTGTCTTTGATGGGGTTGATGGTTTGGGTGAGGGTATTGCCTTTGAGAGTGAACTTGGTGGGAACGGCTTTGCCGTTGGCGTCGATGGCCCAAGGGGTTTTGATTTCGCCGAAGCTCGCTTCTGCCTCCACCCCAGGGTGTGAGTTACCGAGTTTGGGATCGAGGACGAACTGCACACTTCCGTCTTTGCGTAGTTGAGGAACGATTCCATCCGAGAAGTTTAGATCGAAGTTGTACGATCGGTCGGCCTTGGCATCGGGAACAGCGACTACTGCACGGGCCGACAGTGCTGACTTACCGGTGCTTGAATCTTGAGCACTAGTGGCTGCTTTCATGGGCTCAGCGATGACTGCAGATCCTGAGCTCTGGCTCAACTTATCTGCCGGGCTGCTCAGCCCCGCGTTCTGAGGCAAGCCCACTGTGAGCCAGGTGCCGTCAGAATGCTTCAACTCGATCACTCCTGCCTCCTCACTGGGCAATATGATTGTGCCATCGGTCGTTGCGGCGCTCGTCGAGGTTAGGACGCGACTATGTCCTGGAGCGGAGGTGAGAAGGTCGTGGATCTCCACTGAATTCTCAGCAGCGTTTGCTACGGTGGCACTAAGAAATACCGATGAGACTGCAAGAATTGCAGTGACCTTGTAATGGGGTTTCATTATTTTTCTCCTAGAATTTGTATTCAATGAATGAGAGAGCAATGGGAATCGAGTTTTTGTTAGCACTCCTTTTCGGGATGGCGTTCATTGCCGCGTGTGCTTCATACGGGCGGTACCGACATAACCGGAAAAACAAAGATCAGTAAGTCTGGTGTTGGTGTCGGTTGATGCTCAAGCAATGAGTGACGCGTCGGGTCAACTGCAGTGGATAGCGAGATAAGTTGCGCTCACAGTGGGCATGTATGAAATTTTCGATATGTCACTTGACTAGTTGTTTTGTTAACCAGCAAAATGAATAAAGATCTTAAGATGAACACTACCCACCGTAAGTAAGGGTGTAAATCATCCTTTTGTAGGAGGGGCTCGCATTTCGCTTTGCTGCCAACATCGCTTTGCTGCCAGCTCAAGAGGGCCCCTCCTTGCTACTTGAGACCCGGAATATTTGAGCTCTGGGAACCCGAGCTCCCTTGGTGGGAGACGCAAACACCGCGAAGCCTGGCGCCATGAACGGCAATTAAAAATAAGCAGAATAGTTCTAGTCTGCAGATCCGCTGGGATACGCCGAGGATATTCAGTTAATCGGCAAAGTACTTATCGGCCCGTTCGCAAACGAAACCTTTACTGGGATTTGAGAAGAGAAATCATCTCTGCAAGAGATTATCGGTGTAGGCGGTTATAGATCGTCCCTATAGCGGGAGAACGGGCGCGAATGTTCGTAGCGCGACATTCAGGGCCTCAGCATAGCGGCCACAGTTCCGAAAGCTAAGGCAAGGGCGAGTTGAGTCGCATCGCTAGCAACCGGGCCGTTCAGATATCACTCCAAGAGCTCAACGGTCTGGGGGCCTGCCCAATGTTGCGAAGAGAGCTAGAGAGTTCGACGATGATTTAGAACGCCGCGGTGGTTGAAAACGGTTATTAAGTACTGTCTTGCGTAGAAGAACAGCTTCATTTTGTCTAAGAAGTCATGAATTGAGACCCAGCGTCGTCGTCCGAGCGTTCGGCAATCGGTATTGCCATGCCGCGAAGTATAGGCCCCTGTCTGTCGGCATTCTCAGGTAACTTCTGTATATGACTACTTAGCCACGCGATAACTACACAGGCCCGGGTAGCGGGCAATACCCAGGACCACAGGGATGCCTTTCCAGTGGCCCTGGTGGAGGCATGTCTGCAGGTCCCGGAGGGGGCTTTAAACTGATCCCAGCGGGAGACTCAATACTGGCCCTTTCAACAAGCCTTATTGCAGCAAGTGGCCGTCTGCGCAACAACTATTTACTCACCTAAGACCGTAACGCCTTGGAAATATTGCCGATTTTCTCATGAACGCATGGTTGAAATAACTCCGAAGTAATATATTTCGGGCTCAGCTTGTCGAGCATCTACCTCAAGAGACGTCTTGTAACCCATGGGATACGAGACTCGGGGCGACGTTCTGGATTATCCATGCAGGACCCCGGCGTGGGAATTTGGGTAGACGGCTGTATCGCCCACTCATCGCAGTCTATGCTGCTTCCGAATCACAGAGTTTAACGGTTCGGCAGATATAGAAGATTCGGATCATTAGAAGAGCGGGACAAGAGACCATGCCGAGATTGGCGCGCCGGCAGCTCCTATGTTCCTCGGAGCTAACGGGCTGTCAACAGCATGGCGGGTGCCGTCGAAAATTGGGAAGAGTGCGGGTGTGAAATTTCAACACCTTCCATTATACCCCCACCCCTATTTTGACATACCCGAGGGGGTATAGGTATGGTGAGTGCATCCCCCCTACGAAAGGATGCAGTATGCTTCTGGAACGCTTTTACGACGAAGACCTGGCACAGGCCAGTTACTTCATTGGATGCCAAGCCAAGGGTGAGGCCATCGTCGTCGATGCCCGCCGCGATATCTCCGTGTACCTTGCGCTGGCCTCCAAGCACGGAATGCGCATCGTGGCTGCCACTGAAACTCACATCCACGCCGACTATCTCTCCGGAACCCGCGAGTTGGCCACCGCTACCGGCGCCACCATCTATGTCTCGGGCGAGGGCGGAGCCGATTGGCAGTACGGTTTCGAGGCCACGCGGCTGATGGACAGGGATATTATCAAGCTGGGCAACATCACCGTGACCGCGCGCCACACCCCAGGCCATACTCCGGAGCACCTTTCGTTCTTGGTCACCGATGGCGCGTTCAGCGATCAACCCGGCTACATGCTCTCCGGCGACTTTATCTTCGCCGGCGACCTAGGCCGCCCGGACCTGCTGGATGAGGCAGCTGATGGCGTGGACACACGCTTCACCGGAGCTCAAGATCTATTCGCCTCGCTGAAGAACACTTTTCTGGCGTTGCCGGACCACATCCAGGTTTACCCAGGTCACGGCTCGGGCAGCGCCTGCGGCAAGGCACTAGGCGCGGTCCCATCCACCACCGTCGGCTACGAGCGGAAATTCGCTTGGTGGGCCACATATTTGGAGAAAGATGACAGGGATGGGTTTATCGCCGAGTTGCTCGACGGCCAGCCCGATGCTCACGCCTACTTCGCCCGCATGAAGCGCCAGAACCGCGACGGTGCCACGGTGCTCGGCGACCTACCTGAGTTGGTGGAGTTCACCGCGGAGCAGATCATCGAGCAGACCGCCTTGAACGACGCGGTCTTCATTGACACCCGCGGACATGAAACAGTTACTGCTGGCACCGTGGCCGGTGCGCTAGCGATCCCGGCACTCGCTAAGATGGCAAGCTTCGGCGCGTGGGCCTTTGACCCAGAGGCTGACAAGCGGCAGCTCATTCTGTTCGCAACAGATGAAACTGCCGCACGGGAAATGCGTAATCATCTGATGCGAGTGGGTATCGACGCGGTCTCCGGCTATGCCACCAGCATCGAGGGTTTGCCGGCTTTTACCCCGCCTAGCGTGGACCCGGCTGAGCTGGCGAACTTCGACTATGACTTGCTGCTAGATGTCCGCAACCGCAGAGAATTCGCCGCAGGCGCCATCCCTGAAGCCAAGCACCTCTCCGGCGGACGCGTGCTATGGAATCTGGACAAACTGCCTACAGACGGAAAGATCGTGACCTACTGTCAAAGTGGGATGCGCAACTCGATCGTCGCCAGCGCCCTGCGCGACGCCGGGTATGACGTGGTCGAGCTGACCGGAAGCTACGCCGGCTGGTCCACCGCAATGGCCAAGACTAACGCTTAACACACACCCACCAAGAAGGAAACACACCTAAGCATGAGCACCCCCATCGATGTCATGGACGCCGCGACCCTGGAGAACCTGCTGGCCACCGATGGTTCGGCCGTAGCCGTCCTTGATGTGCGCACCCCCGCGGAGTTCGAATCCGTCCACATCCCCGGCTCCTTCAACCTGCCTCTGGACCTGGTGGCGGAACACGCACACGACGTGACCCGAAAGCTGGGCAAGCAGATCGTGCTGGTCTGCCAATCCGGCACCCGCGCTTCTCAGGCGCAGCAGAAGCTGGTCGACATGCAGCTCGAAACCGGCAGCGTGCTGGAAGGCGGCATCGCCGCCTACGAAAAGTCCGGCGGCGAGGTAGTGCGCGGCACCCAGCGCTGGGCCATGGACCGCCAGGTCCGTATGACCGCAGGCTCGCTGGTGCTTCTGGGCTTCATCGGCTCCAAGCTGATCAGCCCCAAGGCCGGGTACCTGTCGGCGGCCATCGGAGCGGGCCTGGCCTACTCCGCGGCCAGCAACTCCTGCGCCATGGCCAGTATGCTCTCCAAGATGCCGTGGAACAAGGTCAGCACCGAGGGCAAGACCAACCCTCTGGCCCAGATCCCCAATGCCGGTCAGCTGCTGAACCCTAAGGGCAAGTAGGAGTCTGCAATGGAACCATTAGTGATTCTGATCTTGGTACTTTCGGTCGTCGTCGGCCTGACCCTGGGTCTGCTGGGTGGCGGGGGGTCGATCCTGATGGTTCCACTGCTCAGCTATGTCGCTGGCATGGATGCCAAGGAGTCCATCACCACCTCGCTGTTCGTGGTGGGTGTGACCTCGCTGGCGAGCCTGCTGGCGCATGCAAGGGCGAGAAACGTCCGCTGGGTCCCTGGCCTGGTCTTTGCCGCGGCAAGCATGAGCGGTGCGTTCCTCGGCGGACTGGCTAGTTCAGCCATTCCCGGAGCGGTGCTGATGGTGGCCTTCGCCATCGTAATGCTGGCCAGCGCCAGGAATATGATCCGCGGACGGGCGAAGGGCTCCGGAACCGAGGCTAAGGGGCGGTCGCTGTGGCTATACCTGCCGGTCGGTTTAGTAGTTGGTCTGGTCACTGGTCTGGTGGGAGCCGGTGGCGGTTTCCTCATTGTTCCGGCCCTGGTACTGCTGGCAGGAGTGCAGATGAAGCACGCGGTGGGTACCTCCTTACTAGTGATCTCGCTGAACTCTGCTTCCGGGCTGATTGGGCATCTGAATTTCACTGCGGTCAACTGGCTACTGACTCTGGCCATCACCGCCGCCGCGGTCATTGGGTCCCTGTTCGGTGCACGGCTGACTTCAAAAATTCCAGAACAGAAGCTACGCCGCGGTTTCGGCTATTTCGTCTTGGCTATGGGCATCTTTGTTCTGTCTCAAGAGCTGCCACATCCGGGAGGGATCATCTTGGCCCTCGTCGTCGTTTTGGTAGCAGGCATCGTGGTGCTGTGTGGCAAAGTACCCGCGTTGGCCGCGGCCTGTCCGTGGAGCAAGCCTGAATCACCGACTCGGCTGACCAAACCCGCTGACTAATCCATCTCAAATCAAGGAGTATCAATGAAGCCGTTAGAATTAACAGAGACAAACTTTGGTGAACTCGTCAAGTCATCTCCCATGCTGCTGGTCGATTTTTGGGCATCTTGGTGCGGTCCCTGCCGTAACTTCGCACCCGTCTTCGACACTGCTGCCCGCTTACACGAGGAGGTGACCTTCGGAAAGGTCAATACCGAAACGCAGCAGAGTCTAGCTGCCGCAGCCCGCATCACTTCCATTCCAACCCTCATGGCGTTCAAAGACGGCGTGCTGGTTTACTCTCAGCCAGGGGCCTTAGATTCACGCGGGCTGGAAGAATTAATTACCTCACTGAAGAACTTGGACATGGCCTCTGTCCACGCCGAAAAGACTGCGGCGGGAAAAACCCAGTCCTAACCACTGGGGCACGTCCCCAGACCTTGAACTAAGAGGAGAACATCATGCGCAACGCAGATGAAGCCACCCGTAAACGAATCCTGAACCGCCTCAAGCGAGCCCGCGGCCAGCTTGATGCGGTGATCAACTCGGTAGAGAACGACGGGAAATGCCGGGAAGTAGTCACCCAGCTCTCAGCGGTGTCCACTGCATTGGACCGCGCCGGATTCGTCATCGTCTCTTCGGCCATGCAATATTGCCTGACCGATCCAGAAAAAACCGCCGAGACCGAAGACGGGCTGACTATTGACGAGCTGGAAAAGCTCTTCCTGTCACTTTCCTAGATTCAAGTGTTCAACCCTCACAAAAGGAGACATCTATATGTGCCGACAAGTTTCATGCAAAACATGCGGTAAAACGACTTGGGCTGGTTGTGGTCAGCACGCTGACTCAGTCATGCGCGGGGTTCCCGCCAAAGACCGCTGCCAAGGCCACCAGACCGAGCCGAACAAGGGGTTTTTCAGCAGGCTCTTTGGACGATAAAAGCTTTCTCCAGAATTGACGCGGCCAAAGGTGGATGAAAACTGTGGATCTAAGACGTGTTCCCGTCGGCGCCTAGATCGATCGACCGTTGTCCTCGCTCACAACCAGCTGGACCTAGCGGGAAGCGGTCGGGCGGCCGCTCAAATCTTGTAATCAAACACCCGTGAATGCGCATACGGTTCATGCGCCATGACTGTTGATTCGAAGTCATCGGGCCAGACATTACTGATCGCTGAGAGAGGTGGGAGCTAGATACCACCTACTTGATTATCTAGGCGTCAACCTGCGTCCGGAGGCAAGCACAGAAGTTAAGCCAGACGTGAAGAACGAGCGGATTTCGCGACTCCGTACGCTATACCCTTACCTGACGGTGGGGGTAGCTGGCAGACTGGACTAAGCACAGCCAAGCAATGAATCTCCAAGGAGCAACATGAGCATGTACGCCGTTACCAACCCTGCCACCGGTGTAGTGGAAGCTACCTACCCAACCGCCACCGATGCGCAGATCCAATCCGCCATCTCCTCGGCCCATAAGGCTTACAGCAGCTGGTCGGTATCCGCCCTCGATGAGCGTGTGGCCCTGCTTGAGCGTGTTGCTGACATTTACGAGGCCCGCGCCGAAGAGCTAGCTGCAATCATTACCCGTGAAATGGGTAAGCCGGTTAAGCAGGCGCAGGGCGAAATCGGAATCGTCGTGGCAATCTACCGCTACTACGCGAAGAACGGTCCAAAGTTCTTGGCAGACGAAGAGCTAGAGATCGCCTCGGGTGGCAAGGCCTTGGTGCGCAAGGAAGCGGTGGGTGCCATATTGGGCATCATGCCATGGAACTTCCCGTACTACCAGGTAGCCCGTTTTGCCGGTCCTAACCTCATGAACGGCAACACCGTACTGCTCAAGCACGCCCCGCAGTGCCCCGAATCAGCATTAGCAATCGAGGAAATCTTCCGTGAGGCTGGTGCTCCAGTAGGCGCCTACGTAAATATCTTCGCCACCAACGAGCAGGTTGCAGATATTATTGCCGACCGCCGCGTGCAGGGTGTTTCGCTGACCGGTTCCGAGCGCGCCGGCGCCGCGGTAGCCGAGATTGCCGGACGCAATCTGAAGAAGGTTGTACTAGAGCTTGGTGGCTCGGATCCATTCGTGGTCTTTGATGACGCTGATGTAGCTAGAAGCGCCAAGCTGGGTATGCGCGCACGCTTTGGTAACACCGGTCAGGCATGTAATGCCGCTAAGCGCTTCATCGTTGACGCCTCGGTATACGAGGAATTCTCTCAGGCATTTACCGAGCAAGTCGCTGGAATCAAGGTTGGAGACCCAACGCAGGGCGAAAACTTCCTAGGCCCGCTTTCCTCGGCTGCGGCTCGTGATGGATTGGCCGCTCAGGTACAGGACGCCATCGATAAGGGTGCAACCGTTCTAACAGGTGGCAAGTCGATTGACGGGAACGGTGCTTACTACGAGCCAACAGTACTTGCCGGAGTGACCGAGCAGATGCGGGCATTCTCCGAAGAGCTTTTTGGGCCAGTTGCCGTGCTTTACAAGGTCGAAGGCGAAGAAGAGGCGGTCGCGTTGGCTAACAACACCGATTATGGCTTGGGAGCTTCGATCCACACGAAGGATCTGAAGCGCGCCGAGCGGGTTTCCGTACGTTTGCAGGCGGGCATGGTGGCCATTAACGAGCCCTCGGCCTCGTTCCCGGAGCTGCCTTTTGGTGGCGTGAAACGTTCGGGTATCGGACGTGAACTTGGCAAGTACGGCATGGATGAATTCATCAACCACAAACTGGTGAAGGTCGCCGGCCGCTAGTCTTACGGATAGGCATCTTTGGCCCTGCTTCACTTGAATCTTTTCGAGTGAAGCAGGGCCAATGCAACTTAAACGCCTAGTTCTGCGCGCAACCGTGACACGTGGCCGCTAGCGTCCACAGAGTATTCGGCGTGCGCAATCTTTTGTTCCGGAGAAACCACCACGGTGGAGCGCAGTGTGCCGACAAAAGTCTTTTCTCCAAAGCTCTTCTCGCCGAAGGAGCCGTAGGCCTTGGCAACCTGGTTGTCTGGATCAGATAATAATGGGAAGTTCAGCGATTCATCGGCAGCGAACTGCGAAATTTCTGCCGGATCATCCGGTGAGATGCCCAGCACCGAGTACCCAGCGCTTTGCAGCGAGTTCAGATTGTCTCGGAAGTCGCAGGCTTCGGTGGTGCATCCTGGAGTTGCTGCTTTCGGGTAGAAATACACGATGACGTTTTTGCCCGAGTAGTCGGATAGCGACACCGGGTTGGACTGTGCATCTCGCAAGGTAAAATCTGGAGCTGATTGTCCCACGGTGAGTGGCGTGCTGCTGTCAGTCATTATTCCTACTTTCGTATAGCGGTAATTTCTTTCCATTGTATGGTTTTTGAATGACCATGGCTAGGGTGAGATTCATGTGGCAGATTTGGCTCGCGAGGAGCGCCACAGAGGCAAAAATTCACCGTAAGTTAGGGAAAATTTAATGATTGGTAAAAATCAATCGCAAGGATGATATTCAATGTCGGAGGTAAGGGTTAGACTGACATTCGCTCTCGAATCTCCCTGCTCTTAATCCGAAGATGCAGGATGATCCTGGAGCTGATGGAGTGAGGACAACAATCACATGCTTCTGAAGATCATCCTCAGACACAGCAAACCCTACGCCGGTTGGATAACCGCCGTAGTCATCTTGCAGCTGGCCACCACCATCGCCACGCTGTACCTACCAAGCCTAAACGCAAAAATCATCGACACCGGTGTGGTCCATGCGGACATCGGCTACATCTGGCGTACCGGCGGCATTATGCTGATCGTGGCCTTCATCCAGATCATCACGGCCATCGGCGCCGTCTACTTTGGTGCCAAAACCTCGATGAGCATAGGCCGCGACATTCGTCAGTCGGTCTTTGTGAAGGTATCTACCTTCTCCGCTCAAGACGTGAATAAATTTGGTGCTGCCACACTGATTACTCGTGGCACCAACGACGTGCAACAAGTTCAGATGCTTACGCTTATGGCACTGAACTTCATGATTACCGCACCGATCATGTCAATCGGTGGCGTGATCATGGCGATCCGTGAAGATCCAGGACTGTCCTGGCTCGTCTGGGTATCGGTACCCCTAGTACTTATCGTGGTCGGCATCCTTGTGATCAAGTTGATGCCTCTCTTCCGTGACATGCAAGGACGTATTGACGGGATCAACGGTGTGCTGCGTGAGCAGATCACCGGCATCCGAGTGGTCCGCGCCTTTGTCCGCGAAAAGCACGAGACCGAACGCTACGCGGACGCCAACCAGGAGCTCACTACGCTCGGCGTTAAAGTTGGCAACCTGTTCGTGCTGATGTTCCCTGCCATTTCCATGATCCTGCACCTTTCCACTGCGGCCGTGCTGTGGTTTGGTGGACACCGTGTTGATAGCGGAGTCGTTGAGGTCGGCGCGCTGACTGCTTTCCTGCAGTACATGCTCCAGATCCTCATGGCGGTCATGATGGGAACCTTTATGGCCATGATGGTTCCGCGCGCTATGGTTTCGGCGGACCGTATTGGTGAGGTGCTGGGTAGCGATCCAAGCATGCAGGATGCCGAAAACGTGGCAATCCCTTTGCCCACCCCAGGCACCGTGGAATTCCGCAATGTCAGCTTCGGTTACCCGGGGGCTGACGCACCGGTACTCTCGGATGTTTCTTTCGTAGCCCAGCCGGGACAAACCACCGCAATCATCGGTTCGACCGGTGCCGGCAAGACCACATTGCTCAATCTGATCCCACGTCTCTACGACGCTACCGAGGGAGAAGTCCTTATTGGTGGGGTCCCGGTACGTGATCTCGGTCGAGATCAGCTGGCGCAGAATATTTCTGCGGTTCCACAACGTCCGTACCTGTTCTCTGGAACCGTGGCCAGTAACCTGCGCTTCGGTGCAAAAGATGCCACAGAAGAAGAACTCTGGGAGGCGCTGCGCATCGCGCAGGCTGATGACTTTGTCTCCGAGCGTGAGAATGAGTTGGAATCAAAGATCGCCCAGGGCGGTACCAACGTTTCAGGCGGACAGCGTCAACGACTATGTATTGCTCGCGCCTTGGCAGCCAAGCCAAACACGTACCTGTTTGATGATTCTTTCTCCGCCTTGGATGTGAGCACGGATGCCAAGTTGCGTGCGGCGCTCGATGAACCAACCAAGGACGCGGCGGTCATTATCGTGGCCCAGCGCGTCTCAACAATTACCGGTGCAGACCAGATTTTGGTGTTGGAGCACGGGGTGATTGTTGCCCGGGGTACTCACGAAGAACTTCTGGAGACCTCGGAAACCTATCAAGAAATTGTTTCATCCCAGCTCAGTGCCGAGGAGGTGGCCTAAATGGCAGCGAAGAAAAAAGGCAGCGACAAGCAAGCCCAAGTTGATACCACCCTCGCAGAGGTAGACGAGTTTGAAGTGGCCGCCGCTTCCGGCGGCTGGGAGGAAACTCCGGTCCGTAAAGCTGCGCATTTCTGGCCTTCGGCTAAACGACTGATCGGTCTGATGGGACCCTACAAGGTAGGGATGAGCGTTGTCTTCGCTCTCATCACCGTGTATGTGGTGCTGTCGGTAATTGCGCCGCGAATTCTTGGCCGTGCCATGGACGTCATCTTTGCCGGCATGATCGGTAAGAACATGCAGGTGCCACCTGGCACGACCGCGGACCAGATTGTTCAGGGAATGCGTGATGCCGGTGAAACTACCCAGGCTGACATGCTTTCTCGGGTTGATTTTGTCCCTGGACAGGGTATCGATTTTGCTCAGCTCTCGCGGTACATCCTGTTGGTGCTGGCCATGTACTTCGTGGCATCGATTTTCTCCTGGGTTTCGGGCTGGTTACTGAACAAACTCGTTATGCGAGTCGTCTACAACCTGCGTAAGGATGTGGAAGATAAGATTAACCGCCTTCCGCTGAACTACTTCGACACCCGTCAGCGTGGAGACATCCTCTCCCGTGTGACTAACGACGTGGACAACATCCAGAATGCTTTGCAGCAGGCGTTGAGCCAGCTGGTTCAGTCGATTATGACGGTGATCGGCATCGTGATCATGATGTTTGTGGTCTCTTGGCAGTTGGCGCTGATCGCTTTGGTCGCTTTGCCGCTCTCCGCAGTGGGTGCAGGCTTCATTGGTTCTAAGGCGCAGAAGCTATTCACCGCGCAGTGGAAGAATACCGGTGCGCTCAACGGGCAGATTGAAGAGTCCTTCTCAGGTCACGAGCTCATGAAGGTCTTCGGCCGCGAAGACGACATGGTGGAACGTTTCACCGAACGCAACGAGGAACTCTACAAGGCAAGCTTCGGTGCACAGTTCGTATCGGGCATGATCATGCCGGTGATGAACTTCGTGTCATACCTGTCCTATGTGGGTATCGCAGTCGTTGGCGGCCTGCGTGTGGCCTCCGGCTCGATGAGCCTGGGTGATGCCACCGCATTCATCCAGTACTCACGTGAGTTCACCCAGCCGCTGGGGCAGATTGCCGGTGTAGCAAATATGCTGCAGTCCGGTGTTGCCTCGGCAGAGCGTACCTTCGAACTGTTAGACGCCGAGGAACAAGAACCTGAAGAGGCGAAACAGCAACTTCCGGCACGCACCGACGGGCACGTTTCCTTCGAGAACGTGAGCTTCTCCTATAACCCGGAGCAGCCACTGATTGAGGACCTGTCATTTGATGCAGATCCGGGGCACACAGTGGCCATTGTCGGTCCTACCGGCGCGGGTAAAACTACGCTGGTGAACCTGGTGATGCGTTTTTACGAGTTGAACTCGGGGCGCATCATGTTGGACAACGCGAATATCACCGACCTGTCACGTGCAGACCTGCGCTCGAAGGTCGGTATGGTGCTGCAGGATGCGTGGCTCTTCGGAGGCACCATTATGGAAAACATCCGCTACGGCCGCCTGGACGCCACGGACGAGGAAGTGTACGAGGCCGCGAAGGCGACCTTCGTTGACCGCTTCGTGCGGGCACTTCCAGACGGTTACGACACCATCATCGATGAGGAAGGCACCAACGTATCGGCCGGTGAAAAGCAGTTGATCACCATTGCCCGCGCGTTCGTGGCCAACCCCTCCCTGTTGATCTTGGATGAGGCGACCAGCTCGGTGGATACGCGTACCGAAGTTTTGGTGCAGCACGCCATGGCGGCACTACGCAGCGACCGGACCAGTTTCGTCATTGCGCACCGCCTGTCCACGATTCGTGATGCCGACACCATTTTGGTGATGGAGTCAGGCAAAATCGTGGAGCAGGGCAATCATGAGGAACTGCTCACTACCCAGGGCGCCTACTACAACCTGTACCAGTCGCAGTTTGCCGGGCCGGCCGAGGATGTGGATGCAAATCCCGACACCTCGGCAGTTCCGGTAGCCGCTGGCACCCCGGTTCCTGGCGCAAAGACCCCTGATACGGTCACTGAAACCGAGTAGTACCAGCAAGACACGAGTCATGCCGCGACGGATGGGAGCTATTCCCAGTTGTCGCGGCATGACTGTTTTCTGGATGATCATCAGGAATTTTTACTTGTTGGCTCTGAGTAGCTGGGGAAAGCTGAACCCAGGGGCCAAGATTGTGTTCAGAGCCCAAGGAATCAAGCGGAGATCACTACTTATTTGAAGTTCAAAATGGTAGGTTATTAGAAACTTTAAAAACTTTAAAAAAATTAAAGACTTCAAAGGAGTGCTCGTGGTTACCGCCAAAAATCCATTCAAACCGACGGCAGGCGCTAGACCTCCGATGCTCGTCGGGCGGGCTGAACTTCGCGAGGACTTTGCCGAAAGTATAAGCAATGGTGCTGGCGCACCAGGACTGCTTTCCATATATAGCGGCCCGCGGGGAATCGGCAAAACCGTCATGCTCGGTGAAATCGAAGACGAGGCGATTGAGCACGGGTGGATGGTAATCTCGGAGACCGCTACAAAAGGGTTGGTGCAAAGAATCGGAGCCGCGGTTCAAGCAGCAAAAGAGGAATTCATTGAAGGACCAGCTGGAAGGCGGATCACTGGGTTCACTGTAGGTCCATTTTCCCTTGAATCAAGCGCGCCAGAAAAACGTGAAATGCATTGGCGCAGAACGCTTACGGAGCTGCTTCAGGAACTTAACAGCCATGGTACTGGGCTTTTGATTACTGTAGATGAGATTCATGCAATTGATCGCGACAACCTTGCTGAGATTGCTGCCGTAGTTCAACACATGATTCGTGAGGATCTACCGATTGGACTCGCCTTCGCCGGATTGCCCAAAGCCGTAGAAGATCTTTTGAATGAAGGCGTTTCTACTTTCCTGCGTCGCGCTGAGAAATACGACTTGCATTCGGCATCTATCGAAGAAGTTGCCAGTGCCTTTCGGCAGACATTTAGTGAAAGTGGCGTCGTTGCTACTGAAGAGCGCATTCAACAACTTGCCGAAGCTACTGGCGGTTATCCATTTTTAATCCAACTCGTTGGTTACCATGTATGGAGCCAAGCGGTACGTGACGGCCACGAGGTGACGCAGAAGGCATTGACTGCAGGGCTTGCCAAAGCGCGACGTCGAATGGGAGCCACGGTGGTCGAATCGGCATATCGATCACTTTCAGTCATCGACCAGTCCTACCTGCTGGCAATGGCGGAGGACGAAGGACCGTCGAAGACCAGTGAAATTGCGCAACGTTTGGGCGTTACCCAGGTTTATGGTGGGCAATACCGACTGAGATTGTTGGCGGCCGGCATTATCGAGGTGGCCGGACATGGGCAGGTTAGTTTCGCCGTTCCAACGTTGCGAGAGTTTCTACGCGAACAGCCAGGGTATAAGGCCGTGGTTCACGATCCATTAGGTGGTGTAACTTCAGCGGACTGACAAATTAGCTTGCCTGACGTGAATCTCCCGGCGCCTCCGCTATGACTTACACAGTTCAAGCCGTCCGCCGAAGAGATTTCGCATATTCATCTAGTACTTTCAGCACCCCGTCGTGCTGCCAAATCCGGTTCCTGCTTCGTCCGGACTTCTCGACCAGCACACCGCGTTCGGTCAGTACACTGAGCGCACGATGGATTGCAGCGTCGCCCAATCCGAGCTGCTCTTTAAGATATCGGGCATTAACTACAGGTTGGGCGATCAAGCGTGGCAGGATCTTCCACGCGGCGGCGCTTGAGCGCAGGCCAACTAGCTTTACAGCGGAGTCATCGAGCTGTGTAGCCAGTGAATCGATCAGATCCTTACCGGTGCTAGCCGCAAAGATTGAGGCATTGATGAAGGTGCGGATGATCGGGGCCGCATCTCCGGTACGGAATGCTTCCAGCGCTTCAAAATAGCCAGCGGTATCCCGCAGGATTCCCGCGGAGATCGGTGCCGTGGTGTACTGAGAAATTCGTCGGTAACGCAGTATCGAATGGACTAGGGCCCGGCCTGTACGCCCGTTACCGTCCACGAATGGATGGATCGTTTCAAACTGAGCGTGCGCTATTGCTGCTTGGACGATGGCCGGCAAGTCGGTGCGTGAAATGAATACAACTAGGTCTTCGAGTGCGTCTCTAATCAGTTCATGGCTCGGTGTAACAAAGCTGGCTCCGCGGGGTCCGGCATTATCTGTTCCTCCGATCCAGACGAGTCCTTCCCTGAATTTACCCGCTTCGTCTTCCACACCAATCTGTTGATTCATCAAATTCCGATGCATAGCCAGGATGCTATTCAGACTGATCTGCTGGGCAAGTGCGAGCGCAGATTCCATCGCGTGGACATTGCCAACAACTGTTTGAGCGTTGGCTTTATCGCCTTCATCGATTTCCGCCAGCGCGAGTTGACGCGCTGTCATAGTGAGCTGCTCGATTTGGCTACTGGAGGAGCTCTCGGTTCGGAGCAAAACGCTGGACATGGGTCCGAGCTCAGGGTTTTTATTGCCAAGTCGCAGCAGTGAGTAGACATCAAAATCCTGGAGGGCATGTATGGCTTCTTCAAGCCCGGTGATCACCAAGGAATCTGGCTGGGGATACCAATTGGCTATGAGCGCGGGCAACGCAGAGGAGTAGGAGCCCGTTTGCCGCCGGACTTCGGCATTGGAGAAGATACGCGGATTTGTGGGTTTCCAGAAAAGGTTTTTGTACTCCACCGGAGGGAAGGGGAACACAGTAGATGCGTTTTGGGAATCAGCCATGACGTTCCTCCAAAGTGATAGTAAGGAATCTCGTTACTATCACTTCCGGGTGGCTCATGCTGGTGTTGTTGAACCCGACCGTGTCGATCCAGCGACGGTCATGAGGCTCTTATTTCGTTGCCTGAACGGCGCTGGACAAGTGGTATCGCAAGATGGATGATCAGGCACACTGAGGATTGCGCGGTGACTGCCTAGAACTGAATCTTCCTTCGTTGTGAAACAATTCGGTTCCATACGCTAAAAGCTCTTGTCAGATCCTAGAATTAGGACCATAACGAGCTACTGCTAGCCCGCGCCAAGATGGAGCAAAATGTCGTCGAAATATCGGTACTTCTTGTCCAAGACCCTTACCGCTGTTGCGGTGACGACATTGCTGATCTCTGGCAATACGGTACCGGCTAACGCCGTCGCACCCAACGCTAATATCAGCGTTGCGGTGCCGATTGCAAAGACCAATGTTGCCAAGGTCAAAACCACCGCAAACCTGAACATGCGCTCCGGTTCAAGCACCAAGCATAAGGTGCTGAAAACCGTCCCCCGAGGGAAAACCGTTCCGGTTTCGGCGGTTGCCTCCAACGGCTGGTACAAAGTGACGTATCAAAAGAAGGCTGGCTGGATATCCAACAAGTACGTCAAAGTCGTTGCCAAGCATTCGACCCCCAAATCTCCGTCGCCTAAAAATAACAAGACCAAGAAGGTCAATCTGTGGGTGGCTACAAAATCCACGGTGAATATGCGCAAGGGGGCAAGCACCTCTCACGCGGTAGTGCGCAGCGTTCCAAAACATGCGGCAGCAAAGGCCACCGCGCAAGCATCCAATGGCTGGTACAAAGTGACGTATCAGAAGAAAACCGGCTGGATTTCAAATAAGTACGTACTCACCTGCAGCAAAGGATGCCAGGTAGATACTGGAAGTTACACCACCAATCGTGCCGGACTTAATGATCGGTACTTCACCAAGGCCAACGGTGCGGACCTGTATGCCGCGGCGGGCAAACGACTTCGTATCGGCGACATTCCGAAAAACTCCGTGGTGTACCGCGACGTGAAATGGGAGAAAGCTGGAGGCCAAGTCGGTGGTTGGTACTACGTGCGCACCCAGGGCATGGACGGCTGGATGAAGGCCTCGGCGCTCACCCGCAAGAACACCGCGGCAACCAAAAACAGCAAGGGCTACACACGCAAGCAGGCGCTCAACCAACCTAACGGCAAGCTCCGCGCATCGATGCTGGTCTCGATTCCCTGGGACCGGGAGAAGACTCTGATTGCGGCACCCGCGGTCAAGGACCTGACCCGGCTGAACTCCGCATTTAAGAAGAAGTTCGGAAAGAACCTCGACATCGACCTTGCCTATCGGACGTTGGATACGCAAAAGTACTACTTCAACGAGTTAGGCCCGTACATCGCGGCGAAACCTGGTACCTCGAATCATGGCTGGGGCCTAGCTATCGACGTTCCCGAGTCGTACAACTATTCGTTCAAGGGCAAGTACTACAAATGGCTGAAAGCCCATTCGAAAAAGTACAACTGGGTGCACCGCAAGAACCTTGAAGAATTCCGCTCCAACGGCACCCTCAACCCCTATGCCGAAGCGTGGCACTTTGAGTACACCGGCAAATAGCCGGTAGCAATAAACTCAGGATTCCGTAGGAAGCCTTGGGCCTTCACTGCCTGCCGCGTAATCCTGCAAAGGCACCGAGCCGTCGTCAAAACCACGCTGAATTTCTTCGATGAGCCGCCAGCATTCCTCGGACGCATCTCCGCGTACGCTGAACGTCGCATCGGCATCGAGAATGCCGCGCAATACGTTTCCGTAGGAGGAGAGGATCGGATCCGCGGTATCGGTTTGAGCCGTCACCCGGTTCATTCCTCGCGCATCAAACGGCCCACCAACATTGAGCTCAAACTCAAGTTGCCCGGACTTCAACAACAGTCGCAGTCGGTCCCCAGGAACTCGGCCGTCATGAGGGAACTGCGGGTATTCGTGGGCTGGCCGGCGGAAATGAATCACCAGCTCCTTGCACGGTTCACCGATCGCCTTGCCAGAACGCAGGGTTACCGGGACACCGGTCCACCGCCAGCTGTCCACTTCCAGCGTCACCTGCGCGAAGGTCTCGGTATTCTTTTCCGGGTCCACTCCCGGTTCCGAAATGTAGTCAGGGTACTTCTTGCCATTAATTTCTCCGGCTGTGTACCTTCCGCGCACTACACAGCGTGCCGGATCCTCATCCCACAACCGGGTTGAGCGCAGCACGTGCGCGGTCAACGCGGGAAGCTCCACCGCATCGATGCGGGAGGGCGGTTCCATCATCACCAGGGCCATCACCTGAAGCAGGTGGGATTGAATCATGTCGCGCAGCGCACCGCTGGAATCATAAAATCCGGCACGCCCCTCTAACCCCAGAGTTTCGTCGTAGTTGATTTCAATGGATTCAACATGCTCACGGTTCAGCAGGGGCTCTAACATTCGATTGGCGAAGCGCAGCCCGGTAAAGGAATGCACCGAGGGCATATTCAGGAAATGATCCACCCTGAAGGTCTGGGATTCGGGCACCAGCTGGCCGACTAAACGATTCAGTTCCCGTGCGGATTCCAGGTCATGGCCTATGGGCTTTTCAAGGGCCAGGACGAGATCTTCGGGCAGGTTCAGCTCGTTGAGTACTTCCAGGGACTTCATGGTCACTTGGGGTGGCAACGCAAAGTACAGGCACACCGGGGAAGCCAGCTCATCGAGTAGCTTCTGCAGGTCGGTTGCGCTGGTCGCATCACACACCGTGAAGGATGATGTTTTCAGCGCGTAATCTACCGCCGGGCCGCTGGCCTGAACCGTGCCGAACGCGGCAGCTACCGTTTGTTCCCATGCTTCATCGGCTTGTCTGTCCGCACCGATGACGGTGACTTGACGTTCGGGCTGGGCTGTCAGCAAAGTAGCCAGGCCGGGTAAAAGCAGTCTTGAGGTGAGATCTCCGGTCGCGCCGAGAATGACAAGGTTCTTGATGCTGTCCATATGCGCACCCTACTCCTTGACGTGGCGGATCTGTACCCTTTTATTGAACCGCGCATGCTGTTTGAATGAACCTATGGAAAGCTCCGAACCAGGTACACGTTCCACACCGCTTGAAGACTATGCGCTGCTCTCCGATTTACGCACCGGCCCGCTGGTGTCTCGTGACGGAAGCATTGATTGGCTATGTTTCCCGCGGTTTGATTCGCCTTCGGTCTTTGCAGCGCTAATTGGCACCGAAGACGACGGCAGGTGGCGGCTCTGGGCGCCGGGCGGACAGGTAGTGTCCCGCCGCTACCTGCCGCGGACCTTTGTGCTGGAAACTATTTGGCGCACCAAAACCGGAACCGCGCAAGTACTGGACTTCCTTCCGCCGCGCTCACAACAGGCAGATGTGCTGCGCAAGGTCAGTGTTCTCGAAGGCCAGGTGAACATCGCGCATGACCTGCGTATCCGATTCGATTACAACCGGTCCAAGCCATGGACCCGCAAGATTACCCTCGGCGACGGGACAACCACCGGGCTACTCTCCGTCGCCGGACCCGACGCACTGCTGCTGACCGGGCCACAACTTCACCCAGACGTGCCCGAGAATGAAGAATCAGAGTTCCTCGGCCGAACATCCTGGCCCCAACCGGCCCGACGACTACAGCGGTGCAGCCTCCGGCAACCTCACCGGAGAATTCACGCTGACTGCCGGAGAGTCCCAGACCTGGGCATTAAGCTGGTTCCGGTCCCATCTTCCGGCTCCGACACCGCTGGATCCAGAAGAAGCCTTGGAAAGGACCATTAACTACTGGCATCAATGGTCCTCCAAGGTGCAGGTTCGTGACCGGTATGACGAGATGTCACTGCGTTCATTAATGGTGCTCAGGGCTCTGACGGACCATGAGACCGGTGGCCTCGTCGCCGCCCCGACCACCTCGTTGCCCGAGGAGTTCGGCGGGCAGCGCAACTGGGATTACCGGTACACCTGGCTGCGTGATGCCTCGTTGACCATTAATACCCTGGTGACTCACGACTTCACCGAAGGTGCCTTGCATTGGCGGGACTGGCTGCTGCGCGCGGTCGCCGGAGATCCCGATGACTTACAGATCATGTACGGCATTGCCGGGGAACGGGTACTGACCGAATTTGAGCTGGACCACCTGGCCGGGTATGCAGAGTCAAAACCTGTGCGTATTGGCAACGGCGCCTACGGGCAGTACCAAGCCGATGTGGTCGGAGAGGTGATGCTGGCGCTGGCAAAACTGCGGGACGCCGGACACGACGAAGATGACTATTCTTGGGCCCTGCAGCAGAACATGCTCACATTCCTCGAACGGAATATGGAACGCAAGGGCCATGGAATCTGGGAAATGCGGGGCGAATCCGATTATTTCACCCACGGGCGGGCCATGATGTTTGCGGCCTTTGACCAAGGGATCAAGGCAATAGAAAAGCATGGGCTGAGCGGACCGATAGAGTCCTGGAGAAAGCTGCGCGAGCAATTGCGTGAAGAGATTTTCCAGCAGGGTTATAACTTGGAACTGAATTCTTTTACACAGGCTTATTCGAACACCGAAGTTGATGCCTCCTTGCTGCAACTGCCCAATACCGGTCTCATCGACCCACAAGATCCACGCATGCTGGGCACCGTGAAACGTATTGAAAAGGAGCTATTAGATGATGCCGGACTGCTGCTGCGGTATCGGACCCAAGCCGGCAAAGACGGGCTGCCCGGCGGCGAATACTCGTTCTTGATGTGTTCCTTCTGGCTGGTAGAACAATACGCCCGCTCGGACCGGCTCGCAGAGGCCAAAAAATTGTTGGACCGCCTCTCCCACTTCGCGACAGATCTGGGACTTTTTGCGGAAGAATACGATTCTGCCGGGGGACGCTTGGCCGGGAATTTCCCTCAGGCCTTCAGCCATCTCGGCTTTGTGCGCGCGGTGGATGCGGTGGAAGGACGTCTGCCCGAAACCGGAAGATAGCCATTTTCTTTGTGCCTTGTCGGGCGTAACCGCTTGAGCAATCACGGGAAAACAGCCGGTCATCCACTAACGTTAGCCAAGTGAATGTACTTGCCCGTGCGCAGAAGTCTGCGAATAAAACCAATAATTCAGCAGACCCCACGGTGCAGTCCAATGGATCTTCCATGGGGTTCCGCCCAGAACTTCAAGGGCTGCGCGCCATTGCGGTACTTCTGGTCATCTTTCACCATCTGCGACCCGTGAACTGGTCCCCGAAAGT
>NZ_NRGT01000059.1:0-1280 GCF_002332285.1 Glutamicibacter sp. BW77
GAGCACGAAAAAGTCGAGGTCTTCCAGAAGAATGGAAGTTACCACACTAGCCATTTTCGAAAGACCTCGACGTTGCTCAATACTACCTTCACCGCACCAGACCTCACCACTTTCACCAATCTTGACGGCTTGGGACTGACCGCAATCGGGCAGCACCTGAGCGCAGCGAAAGCCGAAATCCTCTGCCACGTCACCAACCCGAACCCTTGGTGCCAAACCTGCGGAGCAGCAGGCATTCCACGCGATACCGTCACCCGCCGTCTCGCCCACGAACCATTGGGCTGGCGTCCCACTGTCCTAGTCATCAAACACCGCCGCTACCGTTGCGCCAATTGCCAACGAGTCTGGCGTGAAGAGCTGTCCCAAGCAGTAGCGCCACGCCAGAAAATCAGCAGGACCGGGCTACGCTGGGCGCTGGTTGGACTGGTCTGCCACCACTTGTCAGTCTCCCGAATTGCCGAAGGCCTCGGCGTCAGCTGGAATACCGCCAATGAGGCTGTGCTGGCTGAAGGTCAACGCTTACTGATTGATGATCCAACCCGCTTCGACGGGGTCAAAGTGCTGGGAGTCGATGAACATGTTTGGCGGCATACCCGAACCGGCGACAAATACGTCACCGTGATTGTGGACCTCACCTCGGTGCGTGACGGCACCGGAACCGCACGACTGATCGACATGGTCCCTGGAAGATCCAAAGCTGTATTCAAAACCTGGCTGGCTGATCAAGAAGAACAATGGAAACAGGGCATTGAAGTCGTCGCAATGGACGGTTTCACCGGCTTCAAAACAGCTGCCGTCGAGGAGCTACCCCATGCGGTGGAGGTGTTGGATCCATTCCATGTAGTCAAACTGGGTTCCGAGGCGCTGGACCAGACCCGGCAACGGATTCAACGTGAGCAACATGGGCGTCGAGGACGCAAGGATGACCCGCTTTACAAGTGCAGGCGAACGCTGACCACGGGACTATCCTTGGCTACGGAAAAGCAGAAGACCAAGCTTGAAGACCTGTTCAAGGAGCCGGAGTATGAGCCGGTTCAATTGGTCTGGAGCGTGTATCAGAAGATGGTGGATGCCTACCGGCAACCGAAGCCCGAGGTCGGACGGTGGGCCTTGGAGCAACTGATCAACGAAGTTGGCACGAAGGTGCCTCAGGGGTTGCCGGAGTTGAAAAAGCTCGGCGGCACCCTGCGCAGGAGGAAGACGGACATTCTCGCGTACTTTGATCATATTGGTAGTTCGAATGGTCCTACCGAGGCTTTGAATGGCAGGTTGGAGCATCT
>NZ_NRGT01000060.1:0-99618 GCF_002332285.1 Glutamicibacter sp. BW77
GGAAGGCCTCGATGCCTACCAGGGCAGCGCCAAGCCGTTCGATCCTTGACTACGCGCTACACCCTCATCTGTGAAGAGCCACTTAATGGCGCCTGGTGACGTAACGCGGTTGAATTCCGATGCTGTGGCCTCTGCCTACTTGCATCCACTGGCGGACGCTGTCCAGATGGGCCACATCCTGCGGGGCCCGGCGCACTGCGTCATCGCCCAGATGCAGCGGACAGTTGATCCCACCTCGAAGGCGGGTGCTGTAAGGCTCGTTCTCGATCTCGTTACACCACCGGTGATCGAGGTACTGCTGCGCTACCACCCCGGGAAGCCGCAACCGTCATGTACGAACTCGACGCCTCACTGCGTCGGGTCGGCGCATATTGCAGGAGGGACTCTGCGTGCAGGCAGAGGTTGGTATGTGCGGCGACGTCGTGGAATTCAGGTTCAATGTCTAATGCAGGCTTCTGACCCACCTACCTGCGCATCAGTCCCTGACACCGGGCACTCCCGTAACATTGCGGGTATGAATGCGTCGCTTTCGAAGTTTCGAGCGAAGGTGCCACCGGCACGGACTGGCCGACTTGACTCCACGGACCGCCGGTACGAGCCTTTCGTGCGCCTCGTCCCTGCACCAGTGCGGCGGGTGGCCTCGTCGTGGAGGTGGGATGCGCCGGACGGGGGTGGTTCGTGGGACCTGCACATCGAGCACGTGGGTGCCCCGACGGCTTCGGTCCGAATGCTGCTGGTCCATGGAGCGGGAGGGAACGCGGCGGCGATGTGGCCCTACGCTGCACACCTGAGTCGCCTGGGCGCTCGGGTTACGGTGGTCGATCTGCCCGGTTACGGGCGAACGATCCGGGTGCGGCGTGGACGCCGCAGCGTCAGTTATGGCGACTGGCAGCAGCTGCTCGTCGATCTCGTGGGTCGCGAGCATGACGAGCGGCCACTTGTCCTCGTCGGGGCGAGCATGGGTGGTGCCCTCGCGGTCGACACCGCTGCAGTGACCGGACTGGCCAAGCGGGTCATCGCGACCTGCCTGCTCGACCCGACTCGGCCGGGCATCGCTGCCGCCATCGTGCGAGCCCCGTGGATAGCGCGGCTGGGATTGCCACTGCTGCAGTTCGCCCGGGGGCCAGCGGCGAATCCACGGATCCCGGTCCGCATGCTGACCCCTATGTCTGCGATTTCGAACGACCCTGGCCTCAGTCATGCAGTGCTCACCGACCCGTGCGGCGGTGGTGGCGCGATGCCGGTGGGCTGGTACCGCTCGTTCCTCGAGGCAGGTCCGGCTATTCCACCCGAGCAATACCAAGGACCACCGGTCGTGCTGTTGCATCCGGCCGAGGATCGTTGGACTATGCCGGAGCTCAGCCTCGACTACCTTGGTCGGCTTCACGGCAAGACCCGGGTCGTGATGCTTCCTGGCTGCGGCCACTTCCCCCTCGAGGAGCCCGGCTTCCAGGTCCTCCTGGACGAGGTTTCGGATGAGATGGAACAGGTGCTGGATGACCAGCGGAGAGGCAGCTGAGTCGGCCATGCGCGGTGAGGGACCGTAGCCCTGAGACCGGTCTGGCCCGGTGAGGCGTGCATGCGTTCCCAGCCGTGGCGACGCCGTGGAATTTCGTTTTGCCGTATAACCTCTGGTTGCGCGTGGTGTCATGCGCTTCCTCTGCGTTTGGTCACCGCGTTGCTGCCCTTGTCCATGACCTCCCGAGTCCGCTCGTGTCGGTGGACAGCTGGATGACGACCCTGCGAGTCGATCCGGGAGACGCGTTGTCGTACGATTGAGCGGTGACGACTCCTATACGCCGCGAGATCGGCCAAGTCTTCATCCCGGTGCGGGACATCCACCGCTCTGCCGACTGGTACGGCAGGCTGCTCGGTGCGGAGGTGTCCCTGCCTTCGCATGACGACACGATCGTCGACGTCCCGATGGAACCGGGCCCCGGCCTTGCTCTGGACGCGAACGCGCCGTTCACGCCGGACGGTCCGCCACGCTTCTTCTGGTGGGCCGATGACCTCGGCGCAGTCGTGGCGCATTTGCGCGATCTCGGGGCCGAACTCGCCTCGGACGTCGTCGACATCGGGAGCGTGGCCTTCGTCCAGTTCCGGGATCCTGACGGGAACCTGCTCATGGTGTGCGCTCGAACGGAGGGCGACGAGTCCGCTCACACCGTTGTCTGACCGCCGGTGCGCGAAGGCGCGGCTCATCAGTGCTGGCCCGCACAACGACAGTGGCGGAAGAGATTGCTCGGTGTCGGAATGGGTGGAGTTCCGTTTCTCGAACTAAACCTTTGGTGCGCTCGCATTCACGGATCGAAGCCGACGCGCACAGCTTCGCTCGCTGTCAATAATCAGTACCGTGTCGAAGTCGGCGTAAGCCCTCTGTGTCAGCCTTGAGTGAGATCCCCGGTGACCCTCTGTGGATTTGTACCCCGGAGTTGCACCCTTACTGCACAGTGACAGGGTGGTATGTACCGGAACTCGGTGGAGTTTAGGTTTAACGTTTAATTCCGTTTGGCTTGGCTGAGCCAAGCAAGGGCGCCTTCCGGTTATTCTGACTGGAAGGCGCCCTTGTCTGTGGCATGGCCTTAAATATTAGGGCTTCGTTTTCTAGAAGACGTCGTGCAAGATCGTTTAGTACGTGGGTAGTACGTTGAATGACCTATAACCCTAGGTTGAGCTGCCACGTGACGGTGGACAGCTCAGACCCAACCTAGCTGGTATAGGTGTCCTTCAAAACAGCGTCCGAATCCTGTGACTCGTCGACATAAAAGCGTTCTGCGACATCACGTTTCTCATACATATCAACGTATTCGTCCGCTATGTTGTCGGGGGAGAAGTACGTTCCTTCTTCGATGACTCCGGCAATTGAAAGCATCCCCACGTAGACGCACTGTCCAGCCAGCTCCTCGTGGAGGCAATGAGCGTAACTGCGCAGTCCTGACTTGCCAATGCTCAACGTAGTCAGAATTGGCGTCACAGTCAGTTCGGTAGCCCCGCCGCCGGTAAAGAAGATGGTTCCCTGCTGTCTTTCAATCATCTCGGGAATCACCTGCTGCGCGGCTGAGATCCCTCCAATGATATTCACCTGCATATGCTGATTCGCTATTTGGGCCGTTGTCTCCGCGGCAGAAACCGGTGCGATCACACCTGCGTTATAGACGAGCACGTCAATCTGGCCGAACGTTGCTCGCACCTGTGAGAACGCATCCGCAATCTGTTGCTCGTTTGTGACATCGGCAGCAAAGCCCGCACTCTTGATATTCATTTCAGACAACGAGCTCTGGAAGTTGTCGAGACTCTCTTGATTCCGGGCGATCAAAGCTACATTGAAGTTCTTCTTGCCGAACTTCTTAGCAATACTGAGACCGAGCCCTGGCCCCGCTCCTACAATCACTAGCGTGCTCATTTATCAATCTCTCTACGGGTAAAAATATGCGGCATATGCCATTAATTGGCAACAGTCATTCCGTGCAGAATATTCCGCTGGTATCCAGCTTCAAGATTGTGCCCGCACTACGCTCGGGCCGACCGCATTGATCGCTTGGTCGCGTTTTCTCCTGTGCTTTTCTTCAGCAGTACTTCGGACGCCTCATTAGGTGCTTCCGTCGCGTAGCGCAGGGGCGGTGAAGTTGTAGGTCGGCGGAAAGAAGGCCGACCGATGCCTCATAAAGAACTTGCTGGACAGAGCCGCGAACCTTCGCTTCCTCGTTTCGACCGCTCAGTGCGTCAATAGGTAGGCTAAGCGGGGCAAATACTATGCATCTGAGCTGGGCCAGTCTCGTGAGGCCCTGATCAGGGCAATCGCCCGGAGCGAGTTCAACCTATGACCCTGATATTGAAGGACAGGAGGCGCATGCGACACCCCACCCGAGCATTTCTTGCCACCACCACCATCGCTGTCCTCATCTTGCCGCTGACGGCCTGTGACAGGTGGAGTTCCAAATGCGACACGAAGAGCAATTGCTCAATCATGATTCAAGGCGATCAGTTCCACAAATTTCCGCGGCCCTACAACAGCGACCATGGGTTGCGCTCCGCAGACCGCATTCGTTTAGTGTCGGCATCGGAAGGCGGCGAAGCCCATTTCCAAGCCGGAGGGGTGGAACCCACCTGTACTGAAGGCAATAGCTTCGCGATTGCCGATACGACGATCACCTGTGATGCGGTAGGAAATGACCGGGTCGAGCTGACGACAGTTCGTCAGGACCGGTAGTTACTCGAGACAACCCTCTGGCTGAGTACCGCTTCATCCACTGATGGCTCCACGCGTAGCTGGCAGTAAGATCGGCATTATGGATGTGGAGTGTGAGGTTGAGGAGCTTTATTTGGCCGGTGGCTGCCTCTGGGGTGTACAGGCTTTCATCGCGACGCTGAACGGCATGACATTCACGGAGGCTGGAAGAGCCAACGGCACCAGCGGGCACATCGATAGCGACTACGACGGTTATGCAGAATGTGTCCGAACCCGTTTTGATCCGACGGTTGTCAGTGTCGAGCAACTGATGGCGTACCTGTTTGAAATTATCGATCCTTACAGCGTGAACCAACAGGGACCGGATACCGGTCTGAAGTACCGCACTGGAGTGTATTCCACTACGCCGGCCCACCTCGAAGCGGCTCGGGCCTTCATCGCTGCAAGGGATGATGCGGACCGCATCGCGGTCGAGGTACTGCCACTTGCCACCTATGTGCGAAGCGCCGAAGAACATCAGGATCGGCTCGCGCGTTTCCCCGAGGATTCCTGCCACCTTCCCACAGCACTGTTGACTAAGTACCAAGGGTGAAGTCAATTTACGTGCAAGAGCGCTGCGATCATCACCTAGCTGGTCTGTGTCAGAACTCGGTGGGGATCCGCCTCGTGGTCTAGCCAGGGTGATGAATTCAAGGGCATTACCGGATCGTGAGTGAATTTTCGTAGTCGAGCAACCTGAGCACAGAGCGCGGACCAATGAAATCAAGCAGCGGGAATTAGTAGTTACTGCCTGCCGATGAAATCGAAGGTGTACTCAGTAGTCAACGGCATGTAGCCGGGGTCATCTTCGAATGGCATGTAGTCCAGGGAGTGAAGGTAACCGTCGATAACCCAAAGATCTAGGTGTCCCAAAGCTTTTTCATTTTGCAGCACGGTTGCAGAGGAAAACGGTCCGCCGCCATGTCTGATGCGCTTGCACTCGGGCCCCTTGGTGACTGCGATAAGGAAGCATTCGCACTCGTCGAATTGGAACCCGTCCCAGCGGGAGAACTGCAACTGCTGACGTGCCTTTGCTGATTCGGCATCGGTGGCACTGCATAGCAAGGCAAGGATGTCGCGTTCGGCTTGGCTGAGTTCTTCGCCTTTGCTGCGGCTAGTTTCGGGGCGCATACAAGCAGGCTATGGCGTGGTGCGACTACACGGCAAATCCACGGGAGCCTAGATGTGCAACATTGCCGCGACGGACTCGCCCGCCGGCAGGTCATCGGTCAGGGCGGAAAATTTCTAACACCCGGTGTTTGGATGCGCACGATACGAAGCACGGACTTGCGAATCTGGTAACCCGTTGTTCGTTTAGCCCAGTTCGCCTAGCCTTGTTCGCTTAGAACAACGGCCAAGGTACCGCTGGCATCTCCCCGCTCGGGCTGGGGAATTGACCTGAGGAAAGCAACCGCTCACAGCGCTGCGCGAGAGATGCGAGTTCGTCGGCGGTCAGTAGTTCCGCCAGTTTTTGCCCCAGCTCAGCATCTAGTCCTTCGCTGATGCGCGCGACACCCGCATGCTCCTCAGCGGTGAGTGCTTCGCCGATCCAGCCCCACAACACCGTGCGCAGCTTGTGCTCGCGGTGAAAGGTAAGTCCGTGGTCCACGCCGTATCGGTGTCCACCGGTCATCGCCAGGATGTGGTTGCCTTTGCGGTCGGCGTTGTTAACGATGACATCAAATACCGCCATACGTCGCAACGCGGGGGAGTCCTCATGAACGAGGGCGAGCAGTTCACCATTCTCGCCACGCCCCTGAAAAACCTGTTTCCAACCAACCTGTGGAACGCTCTCGGCAGGGACCAGATCGATGGCGTTTTCATCGTGATCTTGCTCTTGCCACAGCTGCACCATGCCTTCACCGAACTGACCATCACGCAGCCAGGTGTGCGGCACGATATTCCAGCCCAAGGCTTCCGAAACCAGATAGGCGGCGACCTCCCGATGAGCCAGCTGGCCCTCGGGAAAATCCCACAGCGGATTCTCTCCGACGATCGGCTTGTAAACGACCACGTTCTCACCGATGTTGCCAAGGAAGGTTGCATTTGACGCCGTGGTGAGTCTGCCGGTGAGGGTGAGCTCGGTGGTCATCAGATCGGCCATGTGTATCAGTTTTCGGGGATGGTGCAGGTGTGTCCGTCTGCGTCCATCGGGTAACCGCAGAGGGTGCACATCGGACGGCCGGCATCCACGATCTCGCGGGTGCGCTTAGCGAAGGCGCGGGCGGTGCCTACCGGCATCCGCACGCGAAGCATTTCAGTCTCTTGCGCGGGCGCCGCGTCGGGATCTTCATCCGGGATGGGGTGAGCCTCGATGACGATCTGCGAGGTGGATGGGTCCCAACCCAGGCTCATCGCGCCAGTACGAAACTGCTCCTGATCGTCTTCGAGCGGGTCATTGTCCACTAGCTCGATGGGAGTTCCGGTGGGAATGCTGAAGGGGTTTCCATCCACGGTGAGCAGCTGATCAAGAATGTCATCGATATTTTCCGCGAGCTGCGCGGCCTGCTGTTTCTCAAGCACAACACTGACAATCTCTTTGCCCGTGCGGACCTGGAGGTAGAACGTACGGTCACCGGGAAGGCCGATGACGCCAACGACGACCCTATCGGGCCAAGAAAATTCGTGAATACGTGTAGGCATATAAATATCTTATGCTCCGGTAGTGGGTGTAGTTTGTGTTCCGGCGCCGCCGCCGACGGGCGCATCGGCTGCGTGGCTAGCGTTTGATAGCCAGGATAGGTCTCCGGCATCGGTGTTGATCGCGTGGACGGTAGGGCGGTTGGCGCCATAGTGCACGATCGAAATTGATGCAGGGCCCACATTCAGACGCTGGAACATGTCCAGATGCATGCCCAGTGCGTCGGCGAGGATCGACTTGATGATATCTCCATGAGCGACCGCCGCCCAGACTGCACCTGGACCGTGCTCCGCCTCAAAGGCTGCATCGTGACGTCGAATGGCGGCCACCGAGCGGGACTGCATGGTGGCCATAGATTCACCACCGGGAAAGGTGACCGCCGATGGTTGGGACTGAACAACCGGCCACAATTTTTCGGTAGCCAGCTCGCTGAGCATGCGTCCTTGCCATTGGCCGTAGTCGCACTCGGTGAGGTCGTCCTCGGTGGGAGCATAAGGGGTGCCGGGTTGCCGATCGAGGATGTACTGCGCGGTTTGCTGACAGCGTTGAAGTGGGCTGGAAACCACCCCGACCAGTGGCACACGCGCGAGGCGCTCGCCGGCTGAAGTTGCCTGTTGCTGTCCCAGCTCATCGAGGCTCACGCTTGGAGTTCGTCCGGCTAAAAGCCCGGTTGCATTGGCTGTGGTGCGGCCGTGCCGCACGAGGATAACTGTCGCCATCTACTCAGCCTAGTCATCGGTCGTCGCTGAACCTAGTTCAGAAACTGATTGGCGCTAACAGGCTGCTCAAAAACAGCGAGCTGTTGCCGGATTATAGGCTTAACTCGTCGTGCATTCGTGTGAATGATCGATGGCGGATTTGTTTCACCTGGAAAGTTGGAGGTGCACAAGATGTCGAACTCGTCGACTACCACTGAGAAAAGGGCCCCGATTCACCCCGGCGAAGTGCTGATGTAGGACTTCATCAACGGCTTCGGGATCACCCAGAACAAGCTTGCGGTCTCGATTGGAGTTCCACCACGCCGTATTAACGAAATAGTGCACGGTAAGCGCGCGATTACCGCTGACACCGCACTTCGACTCGGGCGTTATTTCGGGATCGACCCACAATCTTGGCTGAATTTGCAGGCACACTATGAATTGGTACTTGCGGAGGATCGTATTGCTGAAAAACTCGCGGCGATTACTCCGTTGAAGGTCGACTGAGGGTTCAACGCTGTGGGCCGCACTGCTAATTCTTGAAAGATTTCCGCCAGCCTTGGACTGCGTAGCAGATCGTTCCGACGAGCAATGCCGCGAAGACCACGGACTGCCAGGAGTAGAGCGACTGCGCGTTGTCTATTGAGACCACAAGCAGCAACGCTACAAGTGCGCTACCGACAGTCCAGCCCAATGCTTCGCGGCGTGAGCGGAACGAGGTATTGGGCGCGAAGCTGGCTGCGTAGCTCTCCGGCGTGCCGAATTCCGTAGGTAGTGATGAGTCGGCTTCAACGGCGAATGCGCGGGTTTCGTCGACGATGACACGAATCCGTCGGTCGCTAAGGTCATCACGAAGTCGGAGGTTTTCCTGAAGTTGGCGGATCCATTCCTCGTGTGTTGCTACTCCAAGCTTCGGTGTGGTCGACCGAGATGCCGGAGAATTGCGCTTTGAAAACTTCTCGATGAGGTAGTAAAAGAGCGCATACATCGGTACCGGAGCCAGATACCAAAGAACGGATGCTGTGCCCGGGGACCCCTGAAGGGCAATGGCGAGCCCGCCGAGGGCAATCCCGGCGACGGCGAAGATCGTCGCAGTCCAGGCCATTGCCTTAAGGCGAGTAAATTTCCGCACTGCAAGATTCCAGAACTGCACTATGCCTACGGAAATAGTCGTGAAGAAGAACGGAAGTCCAAGCATTGCCCAGCTCAGTTTTGTTGTCCATCCATCATCGATAAGGACCACGATGGTCACGACTACGCTGAGCAGGGCTGCGCTAAAGCAGATTGTTTGGGTGAGCTGCTTGAAGGAATACAGCGGGTACCGGTCCTGAGTAGGAGTTCCGGATTGTTGCCAATGTTCCTGCTGTTCTTTGGCCCAAAGCTTTGGGTCCCCAAACAGATCTTCTGCCGGTTCCTGCGCTCCGTTGAGTACTGGAAGCAGGTCGACGAAGGCTTGTTTCGCAGCTGAAATTTTGACGCCATCGAGCATCAGTCGACCTGCAGCGGTTCGAACCCAGTTAACGTCGTCTTCCTGGCCGCGGGCGGCATGAAACTCTTTGATGAGTTTGGTGAGATCAATGTCGGTGTCCGATTCTGCGGAGTTCTGAGTCATGGCTTCATTCCTTGTGGGTCCGAGTCGTTATCAGTATCTGGTTTCTGCGCGCCGAGAGAGTTGGCTAGAGCATGCCAGGCGCGACGTTCTTCGTGGAGCCTTGAATGTCCGTGCGGTGTCAACGCATAGTTGCGTTTTCCGGGACCATTTTGTCCTTGCTCCCATTGCGCGATGACGGCGCCGTCGTTTTCCAGACCGGTCAGTAGCGGATAGAGGGATCCTCCCTTGGGTCGCCCAAATCCAAGCTCATTGACGGCTTGCGCAATCCCGTAACCGTGCAGTGCCCCGTTTTCAAGACTGGCGAGAACTGCCGTTCCCAATGCGGCACGGGTCCAGGTTGCGGGCCATACCGATTTCACCTCATCGTCGCTCATGTATCTAAGTATAAGTTGTATCTAGATATCTAATCAAGACCTTTTGTCCGGCTGGGCGCAAGAACGATCTTGAACCCAAGTTGCCTCATCGTTGACTGTGCAGAACTGCATTTATCGGAAGTGAAGGAGAAACTGAGATGAACTGTCATTTTCAGTTGGGGGCCGTATGAATGTCAGCATTTACTACTGAGGCAGGGCTCCGCGCAGGTAGCGGGAACCACCATCGGGACAACGACTAACTCGAAATTCCCCCGTACCCCGGAAGGACTGTAGATGGATCACCCGTGACTGCCCTCGCTGCATGCACGTTTCTCTCGTGCCTCCGGCGTCGATTGATAGGATTCTGAGCATGTCCAGCTCACGAACCATCACACTTCGTTCCCGTTCCGAAGATGACTTCGACGTCTTGTTCCAAATCGCCGACGATTTGACCACGTGGGAGGAACGCAGCGAGGCAACTCCTGCTCCGCTAAATCGAGACACCTACAAGGCCCGGCTGGCGCAGCTTGATGCCGATAATTCAGACAAAAGTGTGCGTTTCATGATTGATGTGGACGGTGCCGCAGTCGGAAGTGTTTCACTCTTCGAATTCGACGATCTAGCCCGCCACGCCGAGGTTGGTATCGCCCTGGTGCCCGAAGCCCGTGGAAAGGGCATCGGGACCGCAGCCATCTCGCAGATCGTCGAGTTCGCCTTCATACGCTGCAACTTGCGCCGCGTCCATCTGCAGGTGATCGAATCCAACACGGGCGCCATTCGTGCGTATGAGAAGGCAGGTTTCGTGATCGAGGGTCGTCAGCGCCAACATGCCTGGGTACGTGGAAAATACGAGGATATCGTTATCATGGGAATCCTCCGCTCGAAGTAAGACTTCGCGGAGTTGCAGAAGAACGTACTCTTTTGAACCGAACGTCCGCGAGGGGAACCTGCACGGGAGTTGTTTTGAGTTCCTTGACGCGAACCCGGCACTATAGACGAATGAAGATTGAATTAACTCGTTTCCGAGTCCGCGAGAACGCGCAAAGCATCGTCGATGAGTGGATGCAATTCCTGAACTCAAATGCTGCCGCAGTTCGCGAAACGCTTGAGCCTGAGCAGATGTACGTTGAGACGATCTTTTCGGAGACGATCGATGGAGTCGACTACTTGTATTGGTACAGCGTCCAAGGCGAAGACGGTGCTGGTGTTGCGCAATCGGATCATTGGCTTGATGAAAAGCACATACAGTTCTGGCGCGCTTGTATTGACGACACTTTTCCAGCGGAAGATCTCACGCCTCGTATCACGATGATTCCAGAACGCGTTGAAGCAGCCATGAAGCCGCTCACGACCAGTGCGGAGAAGAATTAAGGAGTTCTAGCGTCAGCGCTCAAAGCCTGCTCCCTGTCTCGTGCCCACACCCGTTGAGGGGCAGTGCTAAGGAACGAGAAGCTAGAGCCTAGACATCGAAGTTGAACCGAATGTCTTTGGGCATAATGTGAACCGCACTAAAGTTCGGGGTCCCCACAATTTGATGCACCACATCGGCGGGAACAATGAACGTATCACCGGTGTTGAGGATGTGAACTGCGTCTGGGAAGCTCAGCTCGCAGCTGCCCTCGGTCATTACAAGCGCTGATTCGTGTGAAGCGCTGTGCGTCGGGAACGCGGTGCCGTCGGTACCGATCATCTGCTTGGTGATCAGTACCGAGCCTTCTTTGAGCGGAATACTTTTCTTCATGGATTCATCCTTTGGGGTATGCGCAGTTCTAATTTTGGTGGTGTGCGGTATCGGCGGACTTGAGTGATGCATAAGCAGCGCTATAGGCCTCACAACCATCGGCTGGCACCGCATAGTTCTTAGTGATCGAGCGTAGCTGGTCGAAGCGCTGTGTGCTCGATTCGGTATTGGGTGATTGTGCTAGTTGCGCGGTCAGATTATGGACTCGGGCCAGAATTGGGGTGAGTTGCACGGCGGTGGCGAGTTGATTTTTCATGGTGTTTTCTCCTTTACCGGTTGATCTTGAGATCAGCATACGGAGCAGGCCCGGACAAGTCCTTGACGGGGGTCAACCAGCGTCTGAGTGGCATATGGTTGAGCTCATGGGGATAGATACTCTGATTTGGTTGAACGCAGTCGCGATCCTGCCGTTATCGATCATTGGATCGTTGCTGCATTTCGCTTACGACTGGTCCGGGCATCACCGGGTGGTTGCCGTGTTCGCTGCGGTCAACGAAAGTTATTGGGAACATATCAAGATTGCGTTCTGGCCGGTGTTGTTATGGTTTGTCGCGCTTTTTGCCATGGGTGGATGGCAGATGCCAGGTTTTGTTCCGGCCGCGACCATCGCACTCTATTCGGTGCCGGTCAGCATGATCTCGATCGTTTTTGGGTACAAGGCGATCGCACGGAAAAACATTCTATGGATCGATATCCTCTCGTTTTTCGTAACCGTCGCAGTCGCGCTGCTGATTTTCGCGCTGACCGCCACCGAACTCGCCGCTGGTAGGTGGAGTATCGCCTTGAGCATGGTCTTCCTGATGATCCTTGGTATTGCCTTTGCACGGTTTACGCACCGCCCGCCAGCGGAGCCGGACTTTTTTATCGACCCACTTAATAAGCGATATGGTTTGGAAGCCCACCCGGATAACTAGCGCAGTGCGTGCAGAAAAAGGAGTCGTGAATGAGGACCTCGCCCGATAACATCTTGTTGCGCTTGCCAGAGGCCCAAGAACAACAAATTCGCGAGGTGTTTGTAGCATTGGAAGCGCGTGGGTTTCCTGCACAACAACAGACTCCGCATATCACCATCACCTCTTCCCCGGCCATGGCTGAAGAGGCGGTGCACTGTGCTGCACGGTTACTTCCCAGCCTGATTCCGGCACGCCTAGAGCGTGTAGGCACGGTAATTTTTGGGACGAAGCGCAAACAAACCGTCGCTTGGTTACTCGAAACCTCCGCTGAATTGGAAGCTGCGGCGCGCGAGATTAGTGCGCTGAACCCGGATGGTCGAGGGCACAGATGGACTCCACACCTGACCATGGGCCTGCGCTTGCCACGCGAGATCCTGCCCGAGTATATTCGCGCATTAGATGAGCTGACCCCAGCGTCGCTCAAGGAGCTCACCGCTATTCGCGCCGCATTGTGGAAGCCGCGAAGTCAAGAACTCACCGTGCTCGCCGACGCGAGTAGCTACCAAGAGGCGAAATTACCCAAGGATTAATAGTTGTTGACCTAAGGAAGCAGATGACCGATAGAACGTGGACACAGGTTGGCGACGGGGTATACCAGCGTAGGTATGATCCACTGGATGTTTCGGTGGGTCTGGTCATTGGGCCGTGCGGGGCGACGGTGATTGATACGCGCAATAACCCTGCCGAGGCACAAGAGATCATGAACGACGTGGCACAGCAGTTTGCGGTGCCGATTGTCGCGGTAATCAATACTCACGCGCACTATGATCACAGCTTCGGCAACCAGCTGTTCGCTCACGCGGGTATCCCCATTTACGGTCACCATCTGATTGCACAGCATTTTGAAAACTTTGAGCGGCCCCGCTTGCTAAGGGTCCAGCAGGATCCTGAATCAGAACCGGATAAAAGCTGGGCCGAGGTGGTACTGACACCGCCAAGTGTGCCAATTGCTAAACCAGCCACGGTTGACCTCGGAGGCCGGGAGCTGAAGCTGATTCCATTGGACCCCGGGCATACGCAGAGCGACTTAGCGATTTACATTCCTGACGCGGGAATCTGGTTCCTTGGCGACATTATCGAGGAGTCAGGCCCGCCGATGTTCGGGTCTGGATCTTTTCCGTTGGGCTGGCCTAAGGTCTTACGCTCCCTACTGAAATTGATCGACCCACAGCACGTGCTGATTCCCGGGCACGGGCAAGCGGTGGACCGCGCGTTTGTGAGCGGGCAGTTGGCTAGGTTCGAAGAGTTGGCGCAAACTTTGCGAACTGCGCATGCCGCTTCGGTAGCCGTGGATAAGATCCAATATTCTGCGCAGTTGCTTGCGTTGTGGCCAGTTGAATTCCTCCGCGAAGCCGCGGTGGATGGATATGCGCAGCTTCCGGAGCACGGCGCATCGTAAAGTACCGCGCGGTGCTTCTGGGGCGTAAATGGTGGCTTATCGTGCGGAAGCCTGGTGAAGCCGACCGGAACTTTGAGCCCTGCTGCCCCGGTGTGACAACGCGACGTTCTAGGCCCGAAGCGGCCTAGGGATTGAGTTGAGCAGCTGCAGCTTTGAGATGCTCCGCATTTCCGGTCTGCAACGCGAAAAGGCCATAATCAACGGCGGCGGTACTGAAAAGCTCGACACAGTGCTCGGCTATGAGCGGGCCGACCACACCGCCTTGAGCGACGTATCGGTCCACGGTGGCATTAAACGCTGTTGCAGAAACACTGGCGTGGTGGAAGACAAAATCTCGGGCCGGGTCGCCGATGGCCGCGGTGGTCCAATCAAGGATGCTGTCGATGCGCTCGCCGGTCATCAGCTGGTGCGCGGGATAAATTTCTCCATGCGTCAGTGTGGTGTGCTCGGGCCAATACCGGTCATCGGCTAACCATCGGCTCCAACGCTCCTGTAGCTCTGCGGACACCTCAAATTCCTTCACGACCCGGGCGATGTCCTCGCGTTTTTGTTGGCGCACGGAACTGGGAGTGAAAACTTCAATGCCGCTGTCGATGACCTCCGTTGGATCCACCGCATGTAATTGGGCAAGAAAATCTGCCAGTGAATGCGCATACTCGCGGGATTCGAGCGCAAAATGCCACTGCGGTTGGCCCTCCTCGGTAAGCGTGAGACCTGGTTCTCCCGGCAAAAGCGGGTAGGCGATCAACGTGTCGCTATGGATTTTCCAGTCGGGAATTGCCACGTCCAGGTGCGGGGCAAGCCGCCGAAGCAATCTGCCTTCTATGGCGGCACGTTCGGTCACGTCGGGCCGACGTGGAATTCGCAGCACCCAAGAATCGCCGGTATTTGTGGTGCCGATGGCGACTTGGAAATCCAAGCCAAGCTCGTTGATGGTGAGACTGTGCGGATCCAGTTCTAGCCCATGCTTTTCAGCCAGTGCGCAGATCTCATCAATCGCAGAATCTTCCATGATTCTAGCTTTGCCGGTTGCACCCGAAAAGTACAGAGCCAAGCCAGATGAGCCGAGCATACCGCCGGTGCCTGATCGGGGGTGGCCTACCGCAGCGCCGTCCGAGACTCCTCCGATGGAAGTCGACACGTTCCAAGAGTTTCATTCGGCAGTGGGTTTAAGGTGAAGATATGACACATATTGCTGGACTGACAGAACTACTAGCCACGCTCAATGCAGGTGAAGTGATTCCCGGCGGGTCCGCGCACCACGAGGCAATGCACGCGACGAGTCAGGAAGCCTTGCGGATCACCGCACAGCTCAACGGCAGCTACCAGAGCCCCGAACAGGTCCGTGCGTTATTGAGCGAACTGACCGGAACAAAGGTGCCCGATTCGATGCAACTCTTCCCACCCTTTAGCGCGGACTTCGGCAAAAACATCAGCTTTGGTCCAGAAGTCTTCATCAACAGCGGGTGCCGTTTCCAAGACCAGGGCGGCATCAGCATCGGTGCGGGCTCAATGATCGGACACAACGCGGTGATCACCACCTTGAACCATGACATGGTGCCTAGCCGCCGCGCCGACATGCACCCGGCCAAGGTAGTGATTGGCAAAGGTGTCTGGTTCGGTGCGAACGTGACAGTGCTTCCGGGGATCAGCATCGGTGATGGGGCCGTGGTGGGTGCCGGCGCCGTAGTCACCAAGGACGTTGCCCCACATACGGTGGTGGTCGGCGTGCCCGCAAAACAGGTCGCGACGGTTCCACTGGACTAATCCGGTAGCTAGCCGGCAGGTTGGCGAAGTATTTTTGCCGTATGAGCCATGAGGCGCAGGTATCCGGCGCCCACAAAAAGGTGCAGTATCGCGCCTATGCCAAGGATGTAGAGACCCGGGGTGAATAGCCAGGACAGTTCCTCGATGCGCCCAAAAGCCACAGCGGCTAAACCCAACATCATAATTGCGGTGCGAATCTTACCCAGCTTGCTCGACTCAGGTGGGGCGGAGAGCCGCAAGGCGAAGTAGGTGCACAACAAGAACAGATCGGTGACGAAGATGGCCAAGCCGATCCACAAAGGAACTAAGCCGCCAAAGACTAAACACACGGCAATTGCGACGATCCCGAGCCTGTCGGCAATCGGGTCAAGCAGGACACCGACGTGGGAAACCTGGTTAAACTTTCGTGCGATGAACCCATCGATCCAGTCGCTGAGCCCAAAGGCGAGCAATAAGAAAGCGGTGGCTAACGGCGCGGAATCGGTCAGGAGGTAGTAGCAGATCGGCACGACCAACAGGAATCTGAGCACCGTGATGGCGTTGGGTATGGTGGCCCAATCGTGCTTGTCTGCGGCCGGGCTAGTCATCACGCTCTCCTTATCTCCTATGTTGAACGATGTCGCACCTTTGCTTCGATATCAAGAGGCAAAGACAGATCCGACAAAAATAACCCGCTGGTAGGCTGAGCGTGTTCCCTAAAAAGTCCGAGGAGGACTCCGTGGTTGATGTTAAAGCCGTAGCTCAGAAGCTCGCCGATTTGCACGAATCAAACAGCACCTTGGTGCTCCCGACCGTCTGGGATACCTGGAGTGCGAAGATTGCCGCCGAGGCAGGATTTGCGGCGCTCACCATCGGCAGCCACCCCGTGGCCGACGCTACCGGTAGCAGCGACGGCGAGCAGATGGATTTTAAAGAGTATTTGCGCACCTGCCAACGAGTTATCGATTCCGTCACGCTGCCGGTCAGCGTCGACGTGGAGTCGGGTTATGGGTTGGCTCCTGGAGAATTGATCGGGCGTTTGCTGGATGCCGGAGCCGCCGGCGCAAATATCGAAGACGTGGTGCACTCCGAAGGCAAACGCGTTCGTGATCGCCAAGAACACGCCGACTACATCGCCGCGGCCAGAGCCGAAGCCGATGCGGCAGGCGTGGCATTTGTGATCAACGGCCGTACCGACGCGGTGAAGCTTGGCACCGAGGTATTTGCCGACCCGCTGGCTGAGGCCGTAGCCCGCGTCAAACTCATGGAGCAGGCCGGCGCACGGTCGGTCTACCCGGTGGGGCTCAGCTCCGCCGAACAGATCCGCGAGCTGGTGGCCGCCGTGCAGATCCCGGTTAATGTCACCGCGCACCCGGTGAAGGGTCATGCCGCCGGAGACCTGGCGCAACTGCGTTCACTGGGCGTGCGTCGGGTGAGCTTTGGCCCGCTATGGCAAATGTGGTTGGCCGAAACTTCAGCCACACAACTGGCGCAGTGGAGCAAATAACTCTTTGAACGCACGCGCCAGGTCGTTTACGCCGTGAGTATGCCGGCGGCGTAGGCGGCCTGCGCGACGTGCGCGATGGCGTCGTCGATAATCGAGATCAGACGGACCCCACGAGTGACCGCAGGATCCCAGCTGCGGTCGATCACCTCGTCTAGTTGCGTGGGCGTTAAGGTGCTCGCATAGTCGCCGAGCGCGGTGAGCGTGGCTTCCAAGTATTCCAGCAGTAGCGCCTGATCGTTGACCTTGATGCGCGCTGCTTCTGCGGAGCTATGACCATAACCAACGCTGGCACCTAGCTCGCCGAGATCAAACCTTTCGGCATATTCGTCCCAGAGCTGCGCCTGGCCGGTGAGCGGAGCCAACTGCGCGTCAACTTCCCGCGAGCTGTGCCAGAGTAACCACGCAATTGAATTGGGGTGCCCGGCCGGGTGGGCATTGAGCTGTTCGGCGGTGAGCTGTGGCAGATTTTGGGCCGAGCTGATCGGCAGGCGGGCGAGTGTGCTGAAAATTTCTGGTGTATCCATACTTCTTATTGTGCTCTGAGATTCTCGCGCTGTCAGTTTTCGGTATTACAGCTCGGTGGCTGGCAACAGATCAAAACCGGCAGCTTCGGTAGGAACTCCGTTGATCTGCAGGGCTATTGAATGAGCTCCGGGGTAATAACGGCGTGTGGTAATCGGCCGGAAAGAATGTGTTCGCGCAATGTCGAGTTGTTCGCCCGGTGCCAGCGTGCGGGTGGTGAGTTTAAAAACCTTGGGTTTTGTCGCCCCGTTGGCCTTTTGATGGTTGACGATGTAGTCGATGGCCAGCTGCGCCGACTCTCTCCCGGTATTTTTTATGCTGGCTACAAATTCGATAGATGAACTCCACGCAATTTGTTCTCTGGCTACGGACGGACCGGTGATATCTAGCGTGGCGGGCACAAAACCTAGTACTGCCAACGCCTCGGGATTTCCGCGCTTAAGCAACGTGCGAAGCCCGTGCTTGACTACCCCGAGCGTGGTATCGGACGGATTTTCTAACCAGCGCTGCGCCGTGTGGATGACCAACGAGGCTGATTCACGGCTCAGATCATTCAGGTGGTTAGCTACCGAACGACGCACATATTCACTTTCGTCCCGGTACAGCGCATCAAGAATGGGAATTGTCATTGCTGGTGTCGCGGTCAGCTGCGGTACGCGGACAGCCCACGGTAAATATGGACGGGTGCCTTCGCTAGCCAAACGGCGTACGTGCTCGTCAGGGGACTGCGTCCACCGGTGGGCGAAGGACAGCGCGCGTTCCAGATCGTGGTTTAGCAACAGTCGAATCGCGAATTCTGCGGTGAGTTTTGGGGTGAGCATGGCGAGCATTGTCATCGCGTCATCAAATGCTTCCGCGGTATTTTCTTGTACCGCTCTGCTTGCCAGCGCGCTAGTCACCGGCCAAATCATCCAGCCGGTGAACGTTTCACTGTGCTCACTGGCCCGGCGAATGGCCGCCGCCAGTTGTGCGTAGTCATCAGGAAAATCTGCCAAGAGCGAGTCACGCAACGCATCGGAGCGTTCGCGCAGGCTCAGCGGTACAAATGTCGTGGAGACTGCTGGGAGGTGCTGCAGGGAGCGGTCCGAAACGACTGCTTGCATCTGGATGGAGAGTTGTTCGGCAACATCGGGGCCGATGAGTTGATCAGCGAAAGGCATAAGGCCATTCTGGTCCTTAGTCGCTGAAAATCCGAATGCTTAAAATCGTCGAGGGCCACCAAAAATGGTGGCCCTCGACGGAAGCCTAAAGGTGTCTACCCGCTACTAAGCGCGAGGCAGAATCTGGAAGCTGACAGCTCCCTCTTCGTTGACAGCTGCGTCTAGCACCTTGTCGTCGAGCTCATCGGTGACCAGCTCATCGAGGTATACCGGGCTGCCTTCGCCACGGACTACCAGGTCGGCTGCTTCTGGTTCTGCAACAATCTGCACCGCAAATGCGGCGTCATCCGGTGCGCCTGCACCCTCGGCCTGGTGGATGCGTAGTCCAGCATTTTCTGCCTCGGACTGGTTGGTGACAATCGCGGTAACGATCGTATCTGCCTGATCGGTCAGTGTGAGCACGGTGGCTCTCCTTCCGGTTGCGAACATGCCAAGGTCAGGGCATGTGGTTGCCACGATTCCAAAAAAAATAAATGATCGCAACCTCGCTTAACATGCACGAAATACGCTTCCGGTTAGTTTTCCCTCTCAGGTACGCTCCTCCCTCAATACCCAGCGCAAGGTCTTTCGAGCTGGGAAAAATCATCGAGAAGTCGCAGAATATCGGGCAGAAGCGGGGCAGTTGTCCTCAGGCTGTTCGCTTGACTATGCCCCGAGCGACGAAGAAGAGAATGCATAGTTGGACGACGAAGATCAGGGCACCGGAAAGCACATCGTCCCAGCCCATGGCCAAACCAGACTGCAGGGTGCCGATGCCACTTGCGACCGGGTAGAACAGTGGCCAAAGAATGGCCAGATTTCTGACGAAGGCAAAAATGATCGAAAAAACCAGCGCAAACATGCCAAAGCTCAAAGCGACCGGAAGCGGGACAGATCCCACATGCTGTAGCGCAAAACCGACACTGGTGAGGAAAATTGCAGGAAGCCACCCAAAAGCTCGTTCCCACCGAAGGTAGAGCCAACCAAAAACGAAGAGCGGCTCCCAGAAAACCAAGAAATTTGCTAACAGGTGGGGGAGTAACTGGACCTGAAGCTCAGAGGCGGTCACGATGAGCTGGTACGCGGAACCAGCACCTAGCACCGCCGCGATGATCAGTGAAGTCACTAAGAACCTGCGAGTGAACCCAAGTCCTTCCCAGCCTTCCCCACGAAGACGCAACACGGTCAGGGCAGGAATCAGCGTGCCAACCAAGAGGATCCCCAGCACCAAAAACCAACTGCCCAACGCGCTGCCGGCAAAATAGCATCCCCAAAACGCGAGGAGAGTGCCCAAAGCGATAAGAGTGTCTCGGCCTGGATCCCATGCGATGATTCGTCGTCGTGTGCGGTGGGTTGCGCGAGGTGCTTTTGCGCCGGGTGCTTTTGCGCCGGGTGCTGGGGATATAGAACTCGACATGCTCGTTTCCTCAGGAAAGGGTGAGCTGGCGTTTCGGATACCAAGCCCAGCTCGGTGGTTCCACCCTAAATCTCTTCCTGCCCCTTGGCTAGGTCAACGCGTGATGCTTCTAGCGCCCGCCCTGGATGACACAGCGCGATCCGCGGATCGTGCCGGCCAGCGGAGTCGCTTCCAATCCCGCGGTAAAGACTTCCCTGAAATCGACGAGGCAGGACATGAGGGACTGCCAGAAGGTATTGCTGTTCTGGACGACGTTGCTGACCTGAACTTATCGGACTGCCTGCGGGCACCGAGCTCGAGGCACCGACGATAAACTGTGTACGTAGCAAGTTCACGTTCAGCTGGGGAAAGAGATTTTTGTGAAGATTACCGTGGTGGGTGGTTCCAAGGGGGCCGGGGCGCAGTTCGCGAAGCTGGCACATCAGGCTGGGCATGCGGTGACTGTGCTTTCACGCAGTGGTCAAGCCCCATCCGGAGTGCGTGCGCTCGCCGGTGATGCAACAGATGCGCAGGTGGTGCGCGATGCCGTGGCCGGCGCCGACGCGGTGGTTCTCACCGTCGGTGCCGCGAAAAAGGTACCCCATCAGCGGGCATTGGTCACGCAAACGGTCATTGCTGCGATGCACGATACGGGGGTGAGGCGACTGGTGGTGCAGTCCTCGCTGGGAGCTGGGAATTCCGGTTCACAGATGCCAGGTTTTTTGCGCTTTGCCATGCTGTTGATGCTCGCTAAGCCGCTGGCCGATCATAATGCGCAGGAAAACTACGTCAGCTCCTCGGGTCTGGACTGGACGATTGTTCGCCCGACCGGACTGACGAATAAGGAAGCTACTGGCAGCTGGAAGGCGCTGACGGTGTCGGACGCAGGGATGCTTGGCGGTACCATCACGCGCTCGGATCTGGCTGCGTTTCTGCTGCACACGCTGGATGATAAGTCGAGTATTGGGCAGGCCATCGGAATCAGCAACGGCTAGGCCGCGGGGAAGACGAGACTACACCTCTGGCTGAGCCTGGTTCTGCCCGAGCCGTATTTCAGCTTGCCGGTAGGCTGGGCACATGTATCTGGAAAACATTGTTTTCGATTCTGTAGACCCGCACACTCAGGGGCGATTCTGGCAAGAGCTATTAGGCTGCAAATTCTTGGGCGAAGAGGCTCAAGGGTTTGAAACTCGTCTGGAAATCCCCGGCGGACCCACACTGGATCTGTGCTTTCAACGTGTTGCCGAAGCACCCGGCGAACCGGTCCGGTTGCATTTGGATCTACTTGGTGGGCCCGAGCAATCGCAAAGAGCCGCTCAGGCAGTAAAGCTCGGGGCGCGGCGCGGGGGCATTAGGCAGCACGACGTTTCAGGGACCGTATGGGCAGATCCCGGGGGAAATGCGTTTTGCGTGCTGGAAAACCGCCCGTATTCTTCGACGGGTCCCATCGCCGCGCTGCCGCTGGATTCGGCCGATGTCTCCCGCGATGCGCAGTTCTGGGCTTGGCTCACCGGGTGGAACCAAAGCTTTGCCGGGCAGCCCGGTTCCTTACGGCACCGGAGCGGGCATGGACCGCTGCTGGAATTGCACCCGGAATCAGAACCAAAAGGACCGGCCAAAAACCGGATGCACTTGGATATGCGTTTGGAATCAGGTGATGACGCGCAGGTCATTGCCGAAGAAATCGTGGCTCGCGGCGGTCGGGAGCTGCACCCAAACTGGGGAGAGCTAGCATGGCGGGTCTATCAAGACCCCTCTGGAAACGAATTTTGTGTGCTCCCAGTGGCTGGTGGCGGTAATGATGACTAATGAACCGGTAGTGGACGCAAACTTCAATGACGAGCTACTTGCTCGACTCTATGACCCGCTTGATCCAGACCGTAGTGATCTGGAGATCTATACACAACTGATCACAGCAATAGACGCCCACAAAATTTTGGATCTCGGGTGTGGAACTGGAACCTTCGCTTGCATCCTGGCCGGGGCAGGATTCGAAGTGACCGGGGTTGACCCTGCCGGTGCTTCCTTAGTCGTGGCACGGGAAAAACCTGAGGCAGCGCGCGTCCACTGGGTGCACGGTACGGTGCACGATCTGCCAACCGGGGATTTTGATGCGGCGGTAATGACCGCAAACGTTGCTATGGTCTTCACCGATGATGCGCAATGGCAAAATACTCTGCAGCGCATTGCACTGGCGCTGAAACCCGGAGGAACGCTGATCTTTGAAACACGGCGACCAGAAGTGCGGGCGTGGGAACAATGGACCGAGCAACTAACTCGTGAAACGACCGTCGTTGCCGGGCAAGGAGCGGTGACCACCTGGGTTCAGGTGCTTGGTTACGACAACGAACTTCTGCGCTTTCGCGAAACCTTCCGCTTCGAAGACGAAACCGAAATGATCTCCGAATCCACGCTTCGTTATCGAAACCGTGAGCATATTGAAGCGACGCTGGATGCGGCCGGATTCGAAGTGCGCGAGGTCCTCGACGCCCCGGACAGGCCCGGACGGCAGTTGATCTTCGTTGCCCAACGTCGCATGAACGGATAGTCTCGAACCCATCGACGGCCACGGTAGATGCCTGTCGACGGGATAGGACATATGAAAACCCATCTGGCAGGTGACACCCGCGTTGTTGGTAGCGCGCTCGTGCTCGGCGCCGTCAGCATCATTCATTTGACTGCGCAGCTGATTGCCACGGACGGCCCGCTTGCGGATGCCACGCAAATCTTGTTGATGCCGGCACTGGCCGCGGTTTTGCTTCTTGCCACACGGCGTCCGCGAAGCATCTTGGTGCGCTGGGTGCTGCTGGCGTTGGGATGTTCCTGGCTGGGCGATACGATCCCGAGGTTCATGACCGGCGACCCGGCTTTTCTGACGATGGTTGGCTGCTTTTTGCTCGCGCAGCTGTGCTATTTGCTGGCGCTGCGAACCTATTGGCGCCACTCGGTGCTCTATCGGCCCTGGTGGGTGATCCCGTATCTGTTCGCCTTCGCATGGCTGGTGATCGTTTGTGCTCCGCATGCGGGGTCGTTGCTAATCCCCGTGGTGATTTACGGTGCGGCCTTAACGCTGATGGCTGTGCTATCAACCGGTCTGGGCACGCTCGCCGGAGCCGGTGGCGCGATCTTCTTCATCTCCGATGCGCTCATTGCGCTGCGTTCCTTTGCCGGCATCGAGATGCCGGCTCATTCATTTTGGATCATGCTCAGCTACGTGGTGGGCCAGTCCATGATTGTGGCTGCCGTAGCCCGCCAAGTACGTTTCACAGCACTGGAACCCGACAAAGGACGAGTATGAAACCCGCACAACCCGACGAACAATCGCTTCCCGAAGGCATCGCCGCAGTTCACGGCAGCGGCCTGCCGGTGGTCATGGTGCACGGCAATGGCGTGGATCATCGAATTCTTTTGGCGCTTGATGATCAATTGGCGCGGCCCGGAAACCTGCAACGCATCTATGTTGACCTGCCCGGCTTTGGCGGCACGCCGGCGTTGCCCGGGCGCGCGGGGCTACCAGAATATGCAAACTGGCTGCAAGCATTGCTCAAAGACCAGCTCGGAACAGAGCCTTTTGCGCTGATTGGCAATTCGCTCGGCGGTTTGCTGGCCCAGGAGATGGCCGATCGCTTTGGAAAACAAATTCTCGGCATGGTCCTGCTCGCTCCGGTCATCCGGCCTGCACCCGAAGAGCGCAACCTTCCGGCGCGCAGCATCGTCCACGAGGACGAAGTGCTGCTTGAAGAGCTGGGCAACATCAATGCCGGCCACTATGCGCAGACCTCGGTGATTCAAACACGAGCCAACTGGGAACAATTTGAAAGACACGTGCTGCCCGGAGTGCTCAGCGCAGATCTGCGGGCGATGGCGCACCTCTCGCAACGCTATTATTTGGACACCTTGCCGGTGGACCGCAAGCACGTGTGGACGATGCCGGTACTCATCGCCTGCGGAATGCAAGACCATATCGTGGGGTTTAAGGATGCTAAGGCGCTGCTTGAACGGTACCCGAACGCTTCATTTCTTGAATTAGAGCACGCAGGACATAACGTGCACATTGACCAGCCGGAGATTTTGGCGCAGGCGCTGGACCGTTGGCTGGATTCAGTGCGACTCGCTACCGGGTCAGCGACAAACTAACGCTCTAGCTGAAGGCGCTAAACCCGGTGAGATCACGGCCAAGAATGAGAGCCTGGATGGATTCGGTGCCCTCATAGGTGTGCAGCGCCTCGACATCACCCAGATGACGAATCACATGGTTTTCCAAGAGGATCCCATTGCCACCGAGCAGGTCCCGGGCTGTCGCGGCGATGCGCCTGGCGGCACGGGTGTTGTGGTACTTCAGCAGCGACGCCTGGGTGGGACTCAAGCTGTTGGCCGCCTGTGCGTGGGCCACGGCCCGGCATTGGAGCTGCATATTTGTCAGTTCCGCCAACATTTGTGCCAGCCGTTCCTGAACCATTTGATGTGCGCCCAAGGGTTTGCCAAATTGGGTGCGGCTTTTTGCGTAATGCAGGCAGGCCTCGAACATGCTCAGCGCGTGACCTAAAGCGGACCAGCCAACATTCACCCGCGTGTCCACCAAGGCACGGGAAACGTCCTTGAACGACTTCACCCCTGGCAGCAAGGCCTCGGGTCCTACCGTCACGTTCTGCAGCGATATTTCGGCTTGGTCGATGGCACGCAGCACCCCTTTGCCGCCGATGACTTCTGCAGAATATCCTGATGTTTGCTGATCAACGATGAAACCTTTGACCTGTGAATCTGCCTCGTCGCGCGCCCAGACAATGGTGATCCCGCCGGATGCGCCGTTGCCGATCCATTTTTTATGCCCGTTCAGAACCCATCGCCCACCTTCACAGCGTGCCGAGGTGGCTAAGCCCACCGAATCGGAGCCATGCCCGGGCTCGGAGAGTGCAAAACCGCCCAGTAATTCGCCGGTAGCCAGCGGGTGGAGGTACCGCTCCTGTTGTTCGGCGCTGCCAAAGAGCACCAGACTACGCAGGACCAGTCCACCTTGCACCGCGGCTGCAGCCGCCATCGAACCATCGGCCCTGGAAATTTCCATAGCTACCAACCCGGCAGCCAACGGAGACATCACCCGGTGCCCTGGGATGTTTAGTCCGTCGGTGAGTAGATCCAATTCACCCATCCGGCGTACCAACTGGACCGGGTAGTGCGCTTGCTCCCAGTAGTTGTTGATCTGCGGCAATATTTCTGCCCCATAGGTTTTCGCGGTATTCCAAAATTCCTGGTCTTGCGCGGTAACGTCGGCGAAGGTTGAGAAATAATCGGTATCGAGACTTTCACTTAGTTCATACCGCACCGATGGTTCTGAACTCATCCTTGTTCTCCCTGACCGGTACGCTGTGCACGTAGGTCGCGTTTAAGTAATTTGCCCGATTGATTGCGTGGCAGCTGCGCGACGAAGTCCACACGCTTGGGAACTTTGTAGTCTGCGATGCGACTTTTGACATGGCTGCGCACCGATTCGGCCGTCAACTGCGCGCCTTCTTTGAGAACCACCACGGCGGTGATCGCTTCAATCCACCGCTCATCGGCTACCCCGAGCACAGCCACCTCGGCGACCTGATCAAGTTCGTAGATGCAATCTTCCACCTCACGTGGCGCCACGAGCACGCCACCGGTATTGATGACGTCTTTGATCCGGTCTACCACCTGAATGTAGCCGCGGCTGTCCACTGTCACCTGATCTCCGGAGCGGAACCAACCGTCAATGAACGCCTCGGCGGTAGCTTCTGGTTTGTTCCAATACCCGAGCATCACTTGCGGGGAACGGTATTGAATCTCGCCTGGCTCGCCAGCTTGTGTGATGTCGCCGGCGGAGTTGATGACCCGCGCTTCGACGTAGAACACCGGGCGGCCACAGGAGGCAGGGCGTGCCTCGTGCTCTTCGGGTCTCAGTACCGAACACAGCGGGCCGAGCTCGGATTGGCCGAAGCAATTGTAGAAGCCGATCTTTGGGTATCGCGCACGTAGCCGTTGCAAAACGGTCACCGGCATGATTGAGGCACCATATTGTGCCTTCGCCAACGAGGAAAGGTCGCGGGTGGCTAAATCCGGGTGGTTGCTCAGCGGAACCCACACCGTGGGAGCTAAAAATAGCGACCCGATTCGTTCGGACTCAACCAGGGCAAGCATTTGCGGAATATCCGGTTTTGCCAGAAGCCTGACGCTGGCTCCCAGGGAAAGATAAGGCAGCAAGAAAACGTGCATGGCCGCCGAGTGATACAACGGCATCGCGATGAGAGGGCGATCCTCGGCGGTGAGATCTAAGGCGATAATCGCTGAAACGTATTGGGCCATCAATGACGCGTGGGTCATCATCGCTCCCTTGGGAGCCGAGGTAGTGCCGGAAGTATAGAGCAATTGCGCCAGATCTGAACTAGCCACGTGGTCATTTTGCATAATCGCTACCGGAGCGTTTGGATCCATAGCGGTATCCAGAATGGAATCGTTATGCTCTGCTGTGGGAAGGAGCGCCCAAAGATGCTTCACGGTCGGTACTTGGCCCTGCTCCCTGACCTGGTTCACCAGCGAGGCGCGCTGTTCGTCGGCGATCACCAGCACCGCGCCGGAATCTTCGAGCAGGTAGCTCAGTTCATCGCCCTTCAGCGCAAAATTCACCGGCACATGCACTAGTCCGGTGAGGGCACAGGCAAAGAAAAGGATTGCGTAAGCGTCGGAGTTTGCGCCGTAGACGGCAACCCGGGAGCCTGCCGGCAAATCGGTGTCCATGAGCCGGCGCGCCACCCGGTGCACGGCTGTCTCAAACTCCCGGTACGTCCAGCACCGGTCCTCGAAGAGCAGCGCTATCGCCTCGGGGTTGCGTGCGGTGCTCCGTCGTAATAGGGCTCCGATGGTGTTGCTGGTGGACGGCGGCATGACATGGTTCATAAGCTGTACTCCTGAAAAATTGCAGGCATGGGGTTTTAGAGCCGTTCGATGATGGTGACGTTTGCTTGCCCGCCACCCTCACACATGGTTTGCAGCCCCCATCTGGTGTCACTGCGTTCAAGCTCATGCAGCAATGACGTCAACAAGCGGGCTCCGGTGGCGCCGATCGGGTGTCCGAGGGCGATAGCTCCACCATTGACGTTGACCTTGTCCATATTTGCTTGGGTCTCGTGTTGCCACGCGAGGACGACCCCGGCAAAAGCCTCATTAATTTCGATGCGATCCATATCTTGCAAACTCATCCCGGTGCGCGCCAAAGCATGCTCGGTGGCTCGAATGGGGGCCGAAAGCATCATGACCGGATCGTCGGCTCGCGCCGAAACGTGATGGATCCGCGCTCGGGGCTTGAGCCCATAACGTTTTACCGCCGCTTCGGAGGCGATCAGCGACATGGCCGCACCATCAGACATTTGCGAAGCTGTTGCAGCTGTGTGCTGGCCACCAGTAACGATTGGGGCAAGCGAAGCCATTTTTGCGCGGTCCACTTCTCGGGGCCCCTCATCGATTCCTAAGCCCGCCACCGGCAGGATTTCTCGGTCGAAATATCCTTTACGCTGGGCATGAAGAGCGCGTTGATGTGAGGTTTCGGCGAAGTCTTCGAGGCTTTCCCGGGACAGTCCCCAACGGTCAACCATCATCTCCACACCGCGAAATTGCGAAATCTCTTGGCTTCCATAACGCTGTGACCACAGCTTTGACCCGGTGAACGGGTCCGGGAAACCGAAGTCTTTCGCGGCCACGTTGGAGTAAGACAACGGAATGCTCGACATCGATTGCACACCGCCGGCGATAACTAGGTCGCTGGTGCCACTCATGACAGCTTGAGCGGCGTAGGACACTGCTTGCTGACCCGAACCACATTGACGCTCTACGGTGGTACCAGGGACCTGCTCGGATAACCCCGCAGCTAACCAAGCACTCCGGGCAATGTCCATTGCTTGCGGACCAACTTGATCGATGCATCCTAGGATGATCTCGTCATACTGCTCCGAATCGATATTGTTCCGGCGTACCAGTTCGGCTAGTGGGGTGGCAGCGAGATCCAAGGGATGAACCTGCGAAAGCGCTTTGCCACGGCGTCCTACTGGGGTACGGAGTGCGTCAATAATGTAAGCCTCGGACATGGGTGATCCTCCAAAATAGTGCACCGGCGCACGGCATTGTTCGTGTTTTCAGTTGTGAAAACGTCAGTTTACAAAAACACTGGGTATGAAATAAGAATGCCCAAGACCGCCAATGTTGTCTAGCTCACAGCGTGTGTTTGGTGTGCGCTGGGGGCGAAAGCTACGCATGGTCTAGGTGAGTGACTAATACCGCCATGGACCTAACGGGTCCTACGTAGCGCGTGTAAGCCTGATCGTGGGCATTATTAATCGGTTCTTTTCGAGGCAGACGGCCTCAGGTCAGAAAACTGAGCAGGTCAATTGCGAACCAATCATTCGTGACCCGGAAGTGGAAATGTTTGCGGAACCCGCTTCGCCTGCGTTGGCGCCGGAGACTGCGGATGATGTAACGCGTGGATGGCTTATTCCAGCGACTAGGGTAGTGCGGCAAATACTGCGGTGGGTCACCTATTAGCGTGGAGCCTATTTTTATAGTTGATGTGAGAGTAGTCAAAGCACTAGGTTACGATGCAGTAGGAAGTGCCTTGGAACTGTTGAAGGAGGAAAATTCAGTGAGTTCTAAGCCTGGCGAACAATCGCCGAGTTCGGCGGATGGATTGTTGATGATCCGTCCCTGGTCCGGGGTTGAAGAAGTGCCGGAACTATTAGATGTCTGGCGCTCCTCGGTTGAGGGGCGGCGAGATTTTCTCTCAGTTAATGATCTGAATTCGGTGGCCTCCACACTCGAAACCGTTTATGCACAACGTGCTCTGGTGTATGTTGCTCAGCTCGGGACACAAATCGTCGGATTTATGGCCATGGGAGATGAGCGGGTCGAATTATTGTGGGTTCACCACGAACACCGCCACATTGGCGTAGGCAGAGCCTTGGCGGCATTCGCCCATTCGAAACAAACGAATGTACAGATGGTAGTCAGTGCGCAGAATGCCGCAGGAATCGATTTCTTCCGCAGCTGTGGATTTGAACTATCTGCAGAGGAAGAGTTGAGCACCGAACCCGCGGCGAATATTTTACTGCGTCATGCCAGTGTCGGCGCCAAGGCCATGCGACGATAACACTATGAGTGAAAATAGTCGCGAAGTCCGTGAAGTCCGTGAAGTCAGTGTAGTGCGGACCGCATCACGTACGTATAAGGCCACGAGTGCCGAAACCGGTTCGAGTATTGAGTTCGGACAGGCCGAGGGGCTGCTGACCCCGGTTGAACTTCTCTTGGCGGCCATCGCCGGATGTTCGAGTATCGATGTTGACGTTGCCACGACTCGGAGAAGCGAGCCAGAGAAATTTGAGGTGACAGCATCGGGTGACAAGCTCACTGAGGATGGCGCCAGCCGGATGGAGGACATCCGTCTCGGGTTTGATCTCAAATTCCCGGACACCGAAGAGGGGCGTAAGGCTGCAGGTATGGTCGAACGTATCGTCAAGCTGTCACATGATAAATATTGCACCGTTTCCCGCACGGTCGAACTGGGCGCCAAGGTCACCAGTGAGATAGCCAAAAGTTAGTTTTACCTGCACTAAATGAATTTTTTGACCCGCCATAGCTCAGCATTGCTCATGGCGGGTTTTTACTTTTATCTATACAGGGAACTCACATATTGGTCACTTGTTTTAGGATCTGGAAATAATTTTAAGTATCACTGGATTCGTAGGTTATAAGCGAAGAAGGTTATCGAAAGCGTAGAATCTTACTGCTTTTACTTCTGAATCCGAAGGTGGAATACGTGAAATTCTTCGAGTTACCCACCCCTTGTCGCTAGTTTGCCCTAGTCAGCAAAAAATCCTCGTCGTAGGGTCTAAAACATCCCCACGTTGAAGGAGCAGTAATGCAATCTCAGAACGTATTAGGAAACATTGACTGGGCGTCGATGCTACAAAAAATAGCCATCGCGCTAGTAATTCTCATCATTACTTGGTTGATAGCAAAAGTTGTTAAATGGGCTGTCTCCAAACTCGTCACCAAGATCAAGTTCCTCCAAAAACAAGGCACCGATGGAAAGCAAATCGGCGACTCCCTGGGTAAAGTTGCTGGTCTGATTGTCTGGCTCTTTGGCCTGGTTGCAATTCTCCAGGTCTTCGCGCTGACCGAGGTGCTCTCTCCGGTTCAAGATTTGCTCGGCGGAGTCATGGGCTTCTTGCCGAACCTCATCGGTGCAGCATTCATCTTCATCATCGGCTACGTGATCGCTAACGTCATCAAGCAGCTGATCCAGACCGGTCTGGGCACTGTTGATTTCAGCGCTTTGGTCCGAAAGGTTACCCCCGGAGATGCCGAAGAGGTTGATCCGGAAACTTCAATTCGCACCCAGCGGACCATCGTTGATGTCATCGCCAACATCGTGTTTGCACTGATCCTGTTGGTTGTCTCGATTTCTGCACTTCAGGTTCTTGGTATCGCCGCTATTTCGGTACCTGCGCAGGAAATGCTGCAGATCGTCCTGACTGCCATTCCACAGGTCATCATGGCGCTGATTCTTCTGGCAGTGGGCTTCCTAATTGCTAAGTTCGTAGGCAAACTGATCGAATCCACGCTTCGTGGTGTCGGTACTGACCGCGTTGTGGCCGGTTGGGGAGTCGTCCCTGAAAGCCAGAGCGCATCAGGCATCCTCGCTACCATCGTGAAGATCGCAATTATCCTGTTCTTCGCTGTGATGGCAGCAAGCATGCTGAATTTCCCGGCAATCACCAATATCCTCAACGAGGTGCTGGAGCTGGGCGGCAAGGTCGTCTTCGGCGCAGTGATCATCGCGATTGGCTTCGTCTTGGCTAACGTCATCCGTCGACTGATGGGTGATACTACGGCTTCGAAGATTGTCCGCTACACCGCCATCGCACTGTTCGTGGCGATGGGCCTGAAGTACATGGGCCTGGCCGACTCGATCATCAACATGGCCTTCGGTGCCATCGTGATTGGTGCGGCACTAGCAGCAGCCCTAGCCTTCGGACTGGGTGGACGCGATGCGGCGGCACGTACCTTGGAGAAGATCGATCTGAACAAGTTGGACGAACCGGCTAGCACCGGTACCGTGCCAACTCGTCCGGCACCGACGACTCCAACTCGTCCGTCACCAACCACGCCTCCGACAACACCAGACGAGTTCTAATACTTAGGGCTTGACGCATCAAAAAGGTGGGACCGATTGCTCGGTTCCACCTTTTTACTGCCCAAAAATGGGCCGCGACGTCCAGCATTTTCGAGTCTGATTTGGACTATTGATCCTTCCGTACCTCAGTGCAAAGCCAGCGCGGTGATGGGTGGTGCTTGGTCGGTGATCAACCGAGCATAATTTAGAACATCGATACGCTCGCCGTTGATTAAGAACTTGTCCCGTTCCCGGCCTTCGAGCACAAAACCACAACGCTCGGCGACCTTTTTAGATGCAGGATTATTCACCCGCAGGCCCAACTCCAAACGGTGTATCTGATGGGCGGTAAAAAGCTCGTCAGCCAAAGCAGCCAGTGCGCGGCTAGCTAATCCGCTACCGCGATGCGCCGCATGCATCCAATACCAGACCCAGGCGTTGCGATTTCCGGAGTCAATACTCGCAGAGACTAGACCGACTAATCCGGTACCTTGAACTATCGCTAGTGGTACTTGTTGGTCAGGATTTTTTAGTAGCTGCTGAATGTAGTTCTCTGCCTCGACAAGGTTTTTAACCTCACCTTGCCGCGCCATGTCGGGGTGGGAACAAAAAGCCTCAAGAACTTGGGGTGCATCGCTAGGACGCAACGGACGAACAAAAGCTTGAGCCTCTGACGCGACATAAGGTGAGGTCGCGACATCGGCGGGGAACTTGGGCAGCTTGGTTCCTTGGTGGAAGAGCAACTGCCAACCATGGGCCGAATGGATCCACAGCGAGGTGCGCTGGCTCGGGGTGTCCGCGCCGGTTTTCCAGCGTAGTAACACCAGAGTCTCACTGAGCTGTTGGATACGCGGCTCGAGCAATTGGAACGTAGGTGATTGGTCTACTGGTTCAGCCATGAGCAGTTTGATGATTTGGCTGCGATCGTAGTTTCTGCCGGAGGCTCCAACTTCCTCGAAGTCTTCATGAAGTAGCCGTTTGAGCTCCTGCTGATTGTGGCGAATGCGCTGAGTTAGCAATTGCTTTTCACCGTCAATGATCTTTGCGGCTACCAAGTGATCAGGAGATAAATCTCCCGGGACAGAAAATTCGGGCATGGCAACGAGTAAAACACAGGACAGCTATGGCTGTGAAGTCATGAAGTTAGTAATTGTGAGCCCTGACATGCTTATAATCCAAGTACTCCGCGGGAGCCCTTAAGGGCTGAGAGGGCTTTGTGCCGACCGCTACACCTGATGCGGGTCATGCCGCCGTAGGAAGGAATTGCCTTCGTGCACACTGTCATTGTCGGCGCCGGAATTATCGGTCTCGCCACAGCTTTCGAACTTCGCGCTCGCGGTGTTGAAGTCACGATCATTGATCCGGCTCCCGGTTTAGGTGCAAGCCATGCGGCCGCCGGGATGCTCGCGCCAACTGCCGAAACCACCTGGGGCCAGGACCAACTTCACAGGCTGATGTCCTGTTCGGCCAAGGCCTACCCCGAATTTATTGATCGAATTTTTCAGGCCACCGGCCAGCGCGCTGCTTACGTTGAAAATTCGACTTTGGTGATCGCCGCCGAACTGGCGGATATGGATGCGCTGTTGGAATTAAAGCGGCTACAAGATTCTTTAGGGTTCAGCGCTGAAAGACTTATGCCGAGCGCCGCACGCAAACTTGAACCTGCGCTGGCGACAAACATTGCTGGCGCCATATACTGCGCCGCAGATCAACAATTGGACCCACGGTCTTTGCTGAAGATTCTGATCAGCTACTTTGAATCCTCCATCGTGCACGAGACCGTGGTGGGGCTCCTGAGTCACGGGTCAAAAACCTGCGGTGTGATCACCTCCAGCGGGCTGCGAATCCCTGCAGACCAAGTGCTTCTGGCCGCCGGTCTGGGGCAAATTCCGGGCGTATCAAACCTCGCGCTACGCCCGGTCTATGGCGATATCTTACGGTTGCAAGGCTCAACACGATTCCCCTTGATCAAGCGAACTGTTCGCGGGATTGTGCACCGTGAACCGGTCTATCTGGTCCCACGCGCCGACGGAAGTTTGGTCCTGGGTGCGTCAAGCAGGGAAGACGGACAAGAGCAGGTCAACGTGGGACAACTACATGCGTTGTTGGACAATGCGCGCAGGCTTGTGCCGGGCATCGTGGATACCACGCTGAATGAAGCAATCGTCCGTGCGCGTCCCACCACCCCGGACGACAGGCCGCTGATTGGCCGGCTGGATGCCGGGCTCGTCCTGTCAACCGGCTACTCGCGACACGGGGTGCTGCTAGCCCCATTCGGAGCACGGGTCGGCGCCGGGTTGCTGCTCGATGACCCACAAGACGCGCATCTACTCGCCGCAGTCTCGCCGGAAAGATTTGGCGAAGTCCACCTGCAAACCAGCACCTTCTAGGAGACAAAAACATGCAACAAATAGAACTTTTCCTCAACTCCACACCCACCACCATGCCCGCCAACAGCACAGTGCGTGAACTGATCGCCACACATACCGGAAAACGAATCACCGACGAAGGCAGAGCCAGCGATGGATCACGTCTGGGCATTGCGGTCGCGGTGGACTCTGCGGTGGTGCCACGCAGTGGGTGGAATGATTTTTCGTTGCAGCCTGGCCAGCGAGTAGAACTAGTCACCGCAGCGCAGGGAGGCTGAAGATGGAAAAACTTACGATGGACAACGATGGATTTGAAGTTGCCGGGGTAGGGTTCGCTTCTCGACTCATTCTTGGCACCGGGGGAGCGACCTCGCTGGATATTTTAGAACAAGCGCTCCGTGTCTCAGGTACGGAGCTGACTACGGTTTCGATCAGGCACTTCGCCGCTGCTGGCTGTGGTTCGGTGTACGAACTTTTAGCTCGCAATTCTGTGCGCCCACTGCCGAACACCGCCGGTTGTTTCACCGCGCGGGATGCGATACTCACCGCCCAGCTGGCGCGTGAAGCTCTGGAAACAAACTGGATCAAACTTGAAGTCATCGCCGACGAACATACGCTGCTTCCGGACCCAATTGAACTATTTACCGCTGCCGAGGAACTAGTTAATGACGGATTCCAGGTTTTCGCCTACACCAATGACGATCCGGTCATGGCTATGAGATTAGAGCAGTTGGGTGTAGCGGCGGTGATGCCAGCTGGTGCCCCGATCGGTTCGGGCTTAGGGATCCTTAATCCACATAATATTTCCACTATTACCGCCCGAGCCTCGGTGCCGGTCATCTTAGATGCCGGGGTAGGTACCGCCTCGGATGCGGCCAAAGCCATGGAGCTGGGTTGTGACGCCGTACTGTTGGCCAGCGCGGTCACGCGAGCCAATAACGCACCCTTGATGGCCGCCGCCATGCGTGATGCCGTCCGTGCAGGTCGCGCGGCACGGCTGGCCGGATGCATCGTGCAACGCGACCTTGCGCTGGCTTCCTCGCCAGATTCCGGGATGATGCAGGCGCTCATTGGTGACTTCTCGTGAGCGCCGAACCGAGCCTTGCCCGGGAGCTAACCGCGACGCAACTAGCTAGATATTCTCGACACCTGACTCTGCCAGGAGTCGGAATCACCGGGCAAAACCGTATCGCCAACGCCAAGGTATTGATTATCGGCGCTGGGGGATTGGGTAGTCCTATTGCCAGCTATCTGATCGCCGCTGGGGTTAAACAACTCAGCGTCATCGACCCGGATAGTGTGGAACTCTCAAATTTGCAACGCCAGATCTTGCACCGTGAAAAGGATCAGGGTGCACTGAAAGTTGCGTCGGTGCAACGCCTTGCCGTTGAGCTCAACAGTGAGGTTGCGGTGCACTGTCATGCCACATATTTGGCACCAGAGAATGCGGTGGAACTTTTTGCCGAACACGATGTGGTGATCGATGGCAGCGATAATTTTGCGACGCGCTACCTTTCCAGCGATGCCGCGGAAATTACCGGTACATCTTTGGTGTGGGGAACAATTTTCCAATTTGCGGGTCAGGTCTCGGTATTTGATCCGCAATCCGGTCCGATGCTGCGCGATATCTTCCCTGAGATGCCAGAGGCTGATTCGGTACCGTCCTGTGCCGAAGGTGGGGTATTTGGTGCGCTGTGCGGGGTGGTCGGATCGTTAATGGCCACCGAAGCGCTAAAAATAATCACCAAAGTGGGACAACCCCTAACCGGGAAACTATGGCTTTACGATGCGCTGACCGCCGGCGTGCAGATTTTGAGTTTTGACCGCGACCCACAGCGTGCGTCGGTCCGAGAACTTGGCGATTATGAACCTCAGTCTTGTTCGGTGGTTGTGTCGGGCGAAGAAATCGACGTGACAGAAGTAGAAAAGTTGCGAGCCCAAGGCCAACTGGTATTGCTCGACGTGCGAGAACCATGGGAACGTGCGCTGGCAACTATTGAGGGCAGTATTCATCTGCCCCTAGACCAATTGTCCGGTGACTTCTGGACGCAGTTTCACTGGGAGCCAGGAACCCAGGTGGTGACCGTCTGTAAAACCGGGGCACGCTCGGTTCGCGCCGCGCTCACACTCAACGCGGCGAGGCCAGCAACGCTTGCCCCGGTGCTTAGCCTGCGCGGCGGAACACTGCGTTGGTTAGCCGAGATTCGTGGTCAGGTCGTGAACTACTAGGTAGTACTGACATACTGAAGGCATGGAGTCAACCAAAAAATTACTGATCAGAGAGCTATCCCAAGCCGATGAGCAGCAAGCAATTGCCGCTCATCACGCATTGCTCGACGATGATTTTGATTTTCTCCCGACATGGTCAGCCCGGCAAAGCTGGAGCGGCTACGTGCAACGCATGAGCGAAGGGAGCAGCGGCGAATTCATCCCCGAAGGGTGGGTGCGCAGCGGTTTATTCGTCGGAGTGCACGAAGGAAAGCTCGTAGGACGTATCTCGGTGCGTTACGAGCTCAACGATTTTCTGAGCGAGGTCGGCGGACACCTTGGTTATGGTGTGGTCCCGGAATTCCGCGGCCAAGGCTTTGCTACACAATTGTGCGAATTTGCGTTAACAGAGCTCAGATTCCACGGTGTGCGCTCGGCTTTGGTAACCTGTGATGAGCAGAACGTTGCTTCACAGGCAACGATCATCGCCTGCGGCGGACAAGCCGATGAAAATCGCCCCACGGTGCATGAAACCGGGGGAAACACCAAACTGCGTTATTGGATTTCAACGGCGCGCTATTAGGCGTTAATGAAGCTATTTCTGTATGTTCCACCACAGATAAACGATGTACTTGTCCGAAGCGCGTAAAATAGTATGTTGGGTCGACTGTGGCCCCGCCTCCGAGACCCTAAATTCTCTACACGAAGTGAGCCTTCCCGTATGTCAGATACAACTCTCATCCGTCGCGACGACCTGCGCAACGTAGCTATCGTTGCGCACGTTGACCACGGCAAGACCACCATGGTCAACGCAATGCTCCAGCAGACTGGTGCATTCGAAAGCCACGGTGAAACCGAAGATCGCGTGATGGACTCCGGCGAGTTGGAACGCGAGAAGGGCATCACCATTCTTGCTAAGAACACCACCGTGTTCTACAGCGGCCCAGCTGCCGAGGGCAAGAAGATGACCATGAACATCATCGATACCCCGGGTCACGCCGACTTCGGTGGCGAGGTCGAGCGCGGCCTGTCCATGGTTGATGGTGTGGTTCTGCTTGTCGACGCCTCCGAAGGCCCGCTGCCACAGACCCGCTTCGTGCTGCGTAAGGCACTCAGCGCTGACCTGCCGGTCATCATCGTGGTCAACAAGACCGACCGTCCCGACTCCCGCATCGATGGCGTCATCTCCGACTCCATGGACCTGCTGCTCGGACTGGCCTCGGACTTGGCCGACGAAGCTCCAGATCTGGATCTGGACAAGGTTTTGAACGTCCCAATCGTCTTCGCTTCGGGCAAGGCTGGCTTCGCTTCGATGAATCAGCCAGCCGATGGCACCCTGCCAGACAATGAAGATCTTGAGCCACTGTTCGAGACCATCATCAAGCACGTGCCAGCCCCGACTTACACCGAGGGTGAAGTTCTCCAGGCACACGTCACCAACCTTGACGCCTCGCCATTCCTTGGCCGTCTGGCACTGCTGCGTATTTTCAACGGCACGCTGCGCAAGGGCCAGCAGGTTAACTGGGCCCGCCAGGATGGCACCATGAAGCAGGTCAAGATCACCGAGCTGCTGGCCACCAAGGGTCTAACCCGTGTTCCAGCCGAAGAGGCCGGACCGGGCGAGATCGTCGCAGTTGCAGGTATCGAAGACATCATGATCGGTGAGACCCTCACCGACCTTGAAAACCCGAAGCCACTGCCACTGATCACCGTTGATCCACCAGCGATCTCGATGACCATTGGTATCAACACATCGCCGCTGGCCGGCAAGGTCAAGGGTGCCAAGGTGACCGCGCGTCAGGTGAAGGATCGCCTGGACAAGGAACTGATCGGTAACGTTTCGCTGAGCATCTTGCCAACCGAGCGTCCCGACGCTTGGGAAGTTCAGGGCCGTGGCGAATTGGCTCTGGCCATCCTCGTGGAGCAGATGCGACGCGAAGGCTTCGAGCTGACCGTTGGTAAGCCACAGGTTGTCACCAAGATTGTTGACGGCAAGGTTCATGAGCCAATGGAGCACATGACCATCGACGTGCCAGAAGAATACCTGGGCGCAATCACCCAGCTGATGGCTTCGCGCAAGGGCCGGATGACCAACATGGCCAACCACGGTACCGGCTGGGTTCGTATGGAATTCATCGTTCCTGCTCGTGGCCTGATCGGCTTCCGTACCCGCTTCATGACCGAAACCCGCGGCGCTGGTATCGCAGCATCGCTGGCCGAAGGTTACGAGCCATGGGCCGGTCCAATCGAATACCGTATCAACGGTTCGATCGTGGCTGACCGCTCCGGTGTTGTCACCCCGTTCGCGATGATCAAGCTTCAGGAACGCATGAACTTCTTCGTGCAGCCGACCTCCGAGGTTTACGAGGGCATGATCGTCGGCGAGAACTCGCGCGCCGATGACATGGACGTGAACATCACCAAGGAAAAGCAGCTCACCAACATGCGTGCAGCTTCCTCGGATAGCTTCGAGAACATGACCCCACCACGCAACCTGACTCTTGAAGAGTCCCTCGAATTCGCTCGCGAAGACGAGTGCGTTGAGGTCACCCCGGATGCCGTGCGTATCCGTAAGGTTCTGTTGAACGCTAGCGATCGTGCCAAGGCAACTCGTGCGCGAGCAAAGAGCTAACCAGTCGCTGACCGCCGGCAGTAACCTGAGCGCGCTAGTGCGCGGTCTAGTTACTGCCGTGGTTTCCGGTTTACTGGGCACCGCTATCCATGCCTCGTTGAGCTATGCGGGGGATATCCCGCTAGTTTGGGGAGTGCTGGTGGCTTGGCTGTTATTGGGCTTGCTGGTGTACTGGTCGGTGGTTGCCTCGGGCAAACTCTGGGCCGGCGCGGTGGGCTTTATCGGCTGCTACCTGGTTGTCGGGTCGATTTCCTACTTTGGAAATGACACGATGATTTTGCCGTTGCAGTACCTGCAATATCTACCAGGTCCGACCATCGCCTCGCTGTTATGGATGTATGGCATGATCGTGCCCGCGGTGATCTCGCTATTTATGGCATTGCGCGTACTTCGCAAACGTCAGCGTTAACCTAGAAAAACCCCAGNNCTGGGGTTTTTCTAGGTTAAAACGCTTATTTGTTGCCGGTGACGTCTAAGTGGTGGGCGAGGAACAAAGAGGTGGCTACGCCTTCAGGTTCGGCTTCGCGCATCGCGTAGTCTTCGATAATTTCCCGAATACGGCCGAGCATTTCTTTTTGCGTATCTTCGGTAAGTTTTAGACCCACGCGGATGACCTGAATTTCTTGTGGCTCAAGCCCATCGATTTCCTGCAGGAAGGTATCTACCAGCAGGGGAGCAGCGTCGGGAATTCGGGTACCCCAGGACTGCCGCGTGCTACGGTAAGGCACTTCCTTAGCCCCGCGGTTACCGCGCCGGGGCTCTTCCGCGGCGAGGAAACCGCTGCCCACTAGGGTGCGCACATGGTGCAAGGAAGTCGCCGGATTTAGCTCGAGAATGTCGGCTATTTCCTTATTGGTGCGGGACTCATGCAGGCATAAGCGCAGAATTCTAAGCCGCAATGGTGAGCTTAGAGCTCGTGCGCGGGCTTGGACTAGATCGTCTGTCGGCATATTGCCAGCATACGCGAAAATCACCTAGTGATTGGTATCTTCAAATCGCAAGTCGTTTTCCGTGCCGTTCAGCGAACTACTTCAGCGTTGGTGGTCGCGAACGTCGTACCGGTGGCGGTGGGACCCGTTTGGCGTGCGTAATAGCCTGGCGGTCAACGTCCAGCGCACCACGTTTGGTATTGATGGATACGGTGTCAGAGGTGACCGCTAGAACCTCTCCGAGGGCATCGCTGCTGATCACGTTTCCGGTCTCCGGGGATGTCTGTGTGAGGCGATAACGCACCACGATGCGGTCACCAGGGCTAAGATCTTCAAATTTGAGCATATTTTCCGTCATCTAAGTGCACAAGAATTCATCTTCGGTAACGTTGAACGAAATGTGAATCGTCGATTACGTCACAGGGTGGGTGTGCGAGATCGCTTGTTTGGGTATCAGGACTAGACTGTAGCTAGAGCTTATTGCGGATTCAACGACCAGAGGTTAAATCCGTGAAACTGAAGTGAAATCTTAGAATTTGCGCTAGGAAAGGTCTCAGTACCCGTGACTTACATCATCGCCCAACCGTGCGTCGACCTTAAAGATAAGGCCTGCGTCGAAGAGTGCCCGGTGGATTGCATTTATGAAGGCGAACGCTCCTTATATATTCACCCCGACGAGTGCGTCGATTGTGGTGCGTGTGAACCGGTCTGCCCTGTCGAAGCGATCTATTACGAAGACGATGTGCCTGATCAGTGGGCCGACTATTACAAGGCAAACGTCGACTTTTTCGACGAACTTGGTTCCCCGGGCGGTGCCGCTAAAATTGGAAATACAGGAACCGATCACCCGTTGATCAGTGCTCTGCCGCCCCAGAATCAAGGCTAGGTTTCCGCATATATGCTTGAGCTCCCCGATTACCCTTGGAACCAGTTAGCGCCATACCGTGAACTGGCGGCCAAGCACCATGATGGTGTGGTCGACCTTTCCATCGGTACTCCAGTTGACGACACACCACAGGTTATCCAAGAAGCTCTCGCCCAGGCTGCAAACTCTCATGGCTACCCGACCACCCATGGGACACCAGAAGTACGTCAAGCCATTGTCGACTGGTATGCACGCCGTCGTCAGGTCACGGGGCTGAGCATCGATGATGTCATGCCAACCGTTGGTTCTAAAGAGATGGTTGCCTGGCTTCCGTTACTTCTTGGCATGGGTCCACAGGACATCCTGGTTCGACCTTCGATCGCTTACCCGACCTATGACATCGGTGCGAAATTAGTCGGAGCAACAGCTATCGCTACCGATGATCTCAATGAGCTCAGCGATGAACAACGTGCGCGGGTCAAACTGGTGTGGGTGAATTCCCCGGGTAACCCCACAGGCAAGGTGCGTGACCTCGAATCTCTTCGCCAACTCGTACACCAAGCACGTGAACTTGGCGCGGTAGTTGCCTCCGATGAGTGTTACGCAGAACTAGGCTGGGACGAATTTGAAGGCGCTGTACCTAGCGTTTTAGATCCGCGTGTCAACGACGGAAATTTGGATAATCTCCTTTCGCTCTACTCGTTGTCTAAGCAGTCAAACCTTGCAGGGTACCGCGCCGCATTTGTTGCCGGTGCGCCCAACCTGATGCCGACTTTGGTTAACAGTCGCAAGCACGCGGGCATGATTGTCCCGGGACCAATTCAGCATGCAATGGTTGTTGCCTTAGGCGATGATGAGCATGTCGTAGCTCAGCGGGAAATTTACCGGGCGCGCCGTGAAATGCTGCGGCCGGCACTTGAAAACTTTGGCTTGACCATCGAAGACTCGGTGGCAGGCTTATACCTGTGGTGCACGGAAGGGCAGTCCAGTTGGCAGACGCTACAGCGTTTGGCTGAACTTGGAATTGTTGCCGGCCCAGGTGCTTTCTACGGAACTGCCGGAGATCTACACGTACGTGTTGCCCTCACCGGTTCCGATGAACGGATAGCCGCAGCAGTTGAGCGGTTAAACTCTTCCGCCAATCGGTGAAGATGACAGTTGAATTAGCGTGAACGGGTCAATTAGCGGTATGTTCTACCGTGACGACTGACCTTTCGGAACTAAAGCCTTTCCGGTTAGGAGATGCAATGACAGATATTAAATCTGCACAGCTACAATTTGGTGATTCCAGCCTAGAGCTACCGGTTATCCCGGCTGCCGAGGGCAATGATGGTTTTAACGTAGCGCCACTTTTGAAGACCACCGGTAACGTAACCTACGACCCGGGCTTCATGAATACCGCGGCCACGAAGTCCGCGATTACCTACATCGACGGCGACGCGGGCATCCTGCGTTACCGCGGTTACCCTATCGAACAGCTTGCCGCGCACTCGAGCTTCACCGAAGTCAGCTACCTGCTGATCAACGGCGAACTGCCTACCGCAGACCAGCTAGAAACCTTCGACGGATCCCTGCGCCGCCACACGCTGCTGCACGAGGAACTCAAGGGCTTCTTCGGCGGATTCCCGCGCGATGCACACCCAATGCCAGTACTTTCTTCGGCCGTTTCGGCCCTGTCGACCTGGTACCAGGATTCCTTGGATCCAAAGGATGACGCACAGGTTGAGCGTTCAACTCTGCGTCTTCTAGCGAAGCTGCCAGTTCTTGCCGCGTACGCGCACAAGAAGTCCATCGGACAGGCACTGCTATACCCAGATAACTCGATGAACATGGTCGAGAACTTCCTGCGCCTGTGCTTCGGTACCGCAGCGGAGCCATACGTTCCGGATCCAGACGTGGTCAAGGCACTTGATCTGCTGCTGATCTTGCACGCAGACCACGAGCAGAACTGCTCGACCTCTACCGTGCGCCTGGTCGGCTCTTCGGAAGCTAACATGTTCGCTTCCGTTTCGGCCGGTATCCACGCACTGTCTGGTCCTGCCCACGGCGGTGCCAACGAGGCAGTGCTGAAGATGCTGCGCGAGATCCAGTCCTCGGGTATTTCTCCAGAAGACTTCATGGAGAAGGTCAAGAACAAGGAAGATGGCGTACGCCTGATGGGCTTCGGCCACCGCGTGTACAAGAACTACGATCCACGCGCAAAGATCATCAAGCAGACCGCTCACGACTTGCTGGCTAAGCAGGGCAAGAATGAGTTGCTTGATATCGCTATGAAGCTAGAAGAGACTGCGCTGAACGATGAGTACTTCATCTCGCGCAAGCTCTACCCGAACGTAGACTTCTACACCGGCCTGATCTACACCGCGATGGGCTTCCCGGAGAAGATGTTCACCGTCCTCTTCGCCATCGGTCGCCTGCCAGGCTGGATTGCCCAGTGGCGCGAAATGATCAAGGATCCAGAACTCAAGATTGGCCGCCCTCGTCAGTTGTACATGGGCGAGACCGAGCGTAACTACCCGGGCGTCTAAGCCCAAAAATAGTTCGCACAACTGGTTCAAAAACGGCCGGGCAAGCACTAAGGTGTTTGCCCGGCCGTTTCTAGTTTTAACACCGATTATCGGCGTATCCTAGGGAACAGAGCACATTGTTGCTTGGATGAGTCAGGTGGTGCGCGTGTATTATCGTCGTGGCAATAATTGGTCTTTGTCCATAAATACCAATCCAAATATGCTGTTGGCCCTCTACCTTCGCGACTTGGGTGGAATAGATCCTTCGGAAGTGGGGCCAAACTCCGCTCTGGCCCCAGCAGTGAAAGCCCGTGGGCAACGCCAGGTGGCTCCGGGGCAAATTAAACAAGAATGGTCCTCGTGGTGGGATTCGCTGATTACCCGCGAACCAACCACTGACACCGATCCAATGGATTTGCTCGCTGCCCTAGGCGACGGCTGTTATCCGGAGCTAGCTAAGTTGGCCCATGCTCACTATGGTCAAGCAACGATGTTCGCCCATCAGCATCGTGAGAATTTTAGTGAACAGTCGAAGGATTATATTCCTGCGCGCATGGATGAGGTTGAAAGAATCCTTATCGATCACGGGGTAGAGCACGCCCAAGATGTGAAAGAAACTCAAATTCATGTCATAGACATTCCACTGACTGAGCCGCGTGCATGGCTCATTGGGGGAGCGACGATCGTTGCCAGCACGTCATTATTGCGTGACGGGCGGGCTTTCCATGGATATATTCAGCCGATGGTGACCATCATCTTTCCCTGAAGCCTCTATATAAACGGCGAGGGGCACACCGTGGTGTGCCCCTCGCCGTTGAGTACCGCTAAAAATTAGTTAGCGTGCAATGCACTGTTTAGTTCCACACGCTGACCGGCACGTGGCAAAACTTCGACCGCTCCGCTGATCGAGTTACGACGGAAGAGCAGATTAGGAACTCCGGACAGTTCCAGTGCCTTCACGCTCTTGCCCTCAAGCTGCACTCGCGTTCCAGCGGTGACATAAAGCCCGGCTTCAACCACACAATCATCACCAATGGAAATACCTACGCCGGCATTGGCACCAAGCAGAACTCGCTCGCCAATAGTGATGCGTTCTTTGCCGCCACCGGAGAGCGTGCCCATGATGGAAGCGCCGCCACCGACATCCGAACCGTTACCGACAACAACCGATGCGGAAATACGTCCTTCGACCATTGAGGTGCCTAAGGTACCAGCATTAAAGTTGACGAAACCCTCGTGCATCACGGTGGTGCCTTCGGCCAGATGCGCTCCTAGTCGCACACGATCCGCGTCGGCGATGCGTACACCCGAAGGCAGGACGTAATCGACCATGCGCGGGAACTTATCTACGCCGTACACGTCCACGTTGCCACGTGTGCGCATTTTTAGACGCGTCATTTCGAATCCAGCTACCTGGCATGGTCCGAAGTTTGTCCACACCACATTTGCTAGGTGGCCGAAGATCCCGTCAAGATTGATGGTATTCGGGGCCACCAAACGGTGGGAGAGAAGGTGCAAACGTAGCCATACATCTGCGGTATCTGCCGGTGCCACATCTAGATCGATGGTTAGCGATATGACCTTCTGAGTGGTTCCACGTTGTGCGTCGTCGATTGCTGCTGCAGCTAATTCACCGGACAGCTCGGGGGCTTCAGAAAGCACTCCGAGTACGGGAGCTGGGTACCAGACGTCTAAAACCGTGCCGTCAGTTGCGATAGTTGCTAGCCCGTGGGCGGAAGCCAAACGTACCGATGTGTCAAAAGGTGCTGCTGCGGGTTCAAAAGTCATTCTCTGATCGTAGCGTTTACACTGCGAGTAATGTTGATAAATGACAGCGGAACGAAATCAAAAAGTAACGAATGATGGGTATTGTGAGCGAACTTAATCTTCGAGAAGACGTTGCCAAGCTAACCGAACGAATCATGAACATTGAATCGGTTTCAGGGAATGAAAAAGCCCTCGCAGATCAGGTTTATGAGACGCTACGCGGTCTTAGCCATCTGGAGGTGCACCGGGATGGGGATTCCATCGTGGCACGTACCAATTTGGGCCGTGCACAACGTGTGGTCTTAGCCGGGCATTTGGACACCGTTCCATTACCGCACGTGGCCGGGGCACGCGGGACAGTGCCGGCCACGGTCACCGACGGAGTTCTTTACGGGCGTGGGGCGACCGATATGAAAGGTGGCGTCGCGGTGCAGTTAGCGCTGGCGGCCGAACTGACTGGCCCTCGTTTTGATGTCACGTACATTTTTTATGACCATGAAGAAGTTGCCGCAGAAAAATCCGGGCTGGGAAGGTTGGCACGCAATTCCCCGCAGCTATTGCAAGCAGACTTTGCGATCCTCCTTGAACCAACCAACGGAACGGTTGAAGGTGGCTGCAATGGAACGAGCCGCTTCTTGGTGCGAACTACTGGCACTGCAGCTCACTCGGCACGCGCGTGGATGGGGGAGAACGCGATCCATAAAGCAGCGCCGATTCTTGTTCGATTGGCTTCTTATGAGCCCGCCACCGTGGACGTGGAGGGGCTTGCCTACCGAGAGTCGATGAACGCGGTACGGATTAGTGGGGGAGTAGCGGGCAACGTGATTCCTGATTATTGTGAAGTTGAGGTCAACTACCGGTTCGCCCCCGATAAGAACCTGTCGGATGCGGAAGCCGCTGTGCGGTCCCTCTTTGAGGGCTTTGACGTAGAACGCACCGATGGGGCCGAGGGAGCCCGTCCGGGCCTTGACCAGCCCATTGCGGCCTCCCTGGTCCAGATTCTTGGGCAAGAGCCCAAGCCAAAATACGGTTGGACCGACGTCTCGCGATTCTCCGCCTTAGGGATCTCGGCGGTGAACTTCGGTCCAGGGGACGCATTATTGGCGCACACCGATGACGAGCATGTTAGCCAGCAAGCTATCCGTGATTGCCTGAACACTTTGCGACTCTGGCTGACCGAAGCCAACTAAACCCTAAGCAAACGAGATTAAACTAAAATCGGCTGGTGACTGCCCCAAGGGGCGGCCACCAGCCGATTTGTTGTTACCTGCAGTTCCCTAGGCAATGCCTCGGGAGCTAAGTCGACCTGAAACATAAGAGGCCAGCTTAGACAGTGCAAAGTTGAGAATAATGAAGATTGCCGCAGCAATCACCAACGACTGGAAGGTGTTCGAGTTACCGGTACCCACCAGCTTGCTCATGAAGAGCAGCTCGTTGAAGTTGATGATGTAACCCAACGCTGAGTCCTTCAAGATCACAATGAACTGGCTGATCAATGCCGGAAGCATTGCAGTCAGAGCCTGTGGAATCTCAATGAAGCTCAGCGACTGCGTACGAGTCAGGCCGATAGCAATACCTGCTTCGCGCTGCCCCTTAGGCAAACCATGAACACCCGAACGAATCAGCTCAGCCACAACCGAACCGTTATACAGGGTCAAACCAATAACCACCGCGAAGAACGGCGAATCCGCCGGCTGAACCCAGCCAGAATTGGCGAGCATGATCCACAAGAACAGCATCATCAGCAAGACCGGGACCGCACGGAAGAACTCAACGACGATCGTACTGATCCAGTTGAGGAACTTGTTATGTGAGAGCCGTCCCATGCCGAAAATAAAACCGAAAATCAGCGAGGTAACGATCGAAATCGCTGCCGACTGAAGTGTCTTGATCAACCCAGGCAGGATGAAATTAGTCCATACCGATCCAGTGGCAAAAACATTCCACTTTTCTGGGGTCAATTGACCAGCACCATACAACCCGTAGATCAGGTAGGCGATGAGGCCTAAGAAGATCAACGCGCCGACAATGTTCAGAAGTAAGATGCGACGTTTGGCTTTAGGCCCTGGCGCATCGAAGAGAACTGACTGAGTGCTCATCGCGCGACCGCCAACTTCTTAGAGAGCCAGGTAACTAGCAAACCGATGGGAACCACGATGATCACGAACATCAAAGCCACCGTGAGGAAGATCAGGAAGCCCTGATCCGCACGGTACTCGATCATCGTTTTCATCAGACCCGAGATTTCGGCGACGGATCCAGCCAATGCCACGGTGGTGTTCTTGATCAATGCGATCAGCACGTTGCCCATCGGGACGATGGCACCGCGGAACGCCTGTGGCAGGATCACCAGCTGAGCTGCCGGAAGGAAGCTCAGACCGATAGCGCGGGCGGCTTCGGCTTGGCCTAATGGCACGGTGTTAACGCCCGAGCGAATTGCTTCGCAGAAGAACGCGGCGTGATAAATGCTCAACCCGATGATGGCAATCTGGAAGAAGTTCAGATTGAAGTCGCTGCTGATTTGCAGTTTGAATACGCCGAAGAGCACCAAGACACCGAATGCCATGATGATCGTCAGCGGGGTATTACGGAAGATATTGACATAGGCGGTACCAAAGGCACGCAGGCTGGGGATCGGGCTGATGCGCATAATGGCAAGCAGCGTACCCAGTACTAGCGAGATCAGGAACGCCCAAAAGGTGAGCTGCAGGTTAGCCCAGAAGGACTCCATAATGCGCGCACCATATTCATCCCAAAGACTTAAGTAGCCTTCCACGGCTTGTTCTCCTTGGTAGAAGGTATGGGTCTAAACCATTGGTGCCGCGCCTGGCCTTGGCCAGCACGCGGCACCTGGTCATGAAATGACTGCCTTAGCTTTATGCGCAGGCTTCAAATTCCTTAGGTGGGTTCAGATCCGATGGAACGTATCCGGTACCCTCGGTGTTCATGTCCAACGACTTCTTCCAATCACCGGAATCGATCATCTTCTGGATAGCGGTGTTGATGTCAGCACACTTCTCGCTGGTCTTGTTCAGACCCACACCGTAAGGCTCCTCGGAGAATGGCTTGCCAACAACCTTGAACTTGCCCTTGTTGGCCTCGGTAGCTGCCAGACCAGCAAGGATGATGTCATCGGTGGTGATCGCGTCAACGCCGCCGGTCTCCAACAGACCCAAGCAGTCTGCGTAACCCTGCTGCTCGACCAGATTCACGCCAGTGATGTCTTTCTTGACGTTCTCAGCCGAAGTTGAGCCGGTGACCGAGCACAGGTTCTTTCCGTCAAGTGAATCCTTGCCGGTGATCGAGCTTTCATCGGCGCGAACCAACAGGTCCTGGCCAGCGATGAAGTATGGTCCTACGAAGCCGACACGTTTCTTGCGGGAATCGTTGATGGTGTAGGTCGCGAAGATCATGTCAACCTGGTTGGTTTCCAACAGGGTCTCGCGGTTTGCCGAAGGAGCCGAAACGAATTCGATCTTGTCTTCGGAGTAACCCAATTCATTGGCGACGTACTTGGCGACATCAACGTCGAAACCGGTGTACTTGTCGCCATCCTTGAAGCCCAGACCTGGCTGGTCAAATTTAATGCCAATGCGGACCTTGTCGCCAGCCTCGTCACTACCGGCGTCAGAGCCGCCACATGAGGTGAGAGCCAACGCAGCGACGGCTGCCATTGCGGCGATTGCGCCTAAACGATTCTTACGCATGATTCCTCCTGAATACAGAATGCGGTGATGGAATTTAGTGGTTGGTAATGAGCTTGCCCAAGAAATCCTTGGCGCGCGCACTTTTCGGGTTGGTGAAGAACTCATCTGGAGTGGCCTGCTCGACGATCTGGCCGTCGGCCATGAAGATCACGCGGTCGGCAGCCTTGCGAGCGAAGCCCATCTCGTGGGTCACCACCAGCATGGTCATGCCTTCCTTGGCTAGGCCAACCATGGTGTCGAGCACCTCGTTGATCATTTCCGGGTCCAGCGCACTGGTCGGCTCGTCAAAAAGCATGACCTTCGGACGCATTGCCAGCGCACGAGCAATAGCCACACGCTGCTGCTGACCGCCGGACAGCTGAGCAGGAAGTTTGCCAGCCTGGTTGGCGACGCCAACACGTTCCAGCAGCTTCATCGCAACCTTGTCAGCCTCAGATTTTTTCATTCCCTTGACCTTGATTGGGCCAAGAGTGACGTTCTCCATAATGGTCTTGTGTGCGAAGAGGTTGAAGGATTGGAAGACCATTCCTACATCGGCGCGCAACATTGCTAGCGCCTTACCTTCTTCGGGCAACACCTTGCCATCAATGGTGATGGTTCCATCATCGATTGTTTCCAGCCGATTAATGGCTCGACATAGCGTCGACTTACCCGAACCGGATGGTCCGAGGATGACGACGACTTCGCCCTTGGTGACCTGAAGGTTGATGTCGTTCAGAACATGTAGTGCCCCATAATGCTTGTTGACCCCACGCAGTTCTACGATAGGGCCGTCAGAAGAAGCTTGAGCCTGATGATCGCTTTTCATAATCTAGACATTACTTCATGTGACACACAAAATGCGAGGTCACGACTACGTCACAAAAAGTTGTTATCAAACTGTTCTTTAAACGTGCGTCTGCAGATGGGCCAGATGTCGGGTCGTTACAGATAGAGTGAGGTCATGGACCATAAGCGGAAGAGTGAAGAAAATGCACAGGCGGGGCGCAAGGTCCACGTTGAAGCAAGTTGGCCGAATAAACAGCCTGACGAGCAACTGGACCGCTACCTGTTGGAGAGCCCGCAAGAAGATGTGACGCATAGTGATGTCTGGCGCGTTCTACGTATCCAATCCGAATTTGTTTCAGGTTTTGGCTCGCTGGCCGGGCTTGGGCCGGCGGTGTCCGTCTTCGGATCGGCACGCACCGAGCCCGAAAGCATCTACTACAAGCAGGCTTACCATGTCGGACAACGACTGGCACAAGCAGGTGCCATCACCATCACCGGCGGTGGACCCGGGACGATGGAAGCTGCCAATAAAGGTGCCAGCGAAGCTGGTGGAACTTCCGTAGGGCTGGGCATTGAATTGCCTTTTGAGACCGGCCTGAACTCTTGGGTCAATCGAGGCATCAACTTCCGGTACTTCTTTGTGCGCAAAACAATGTTCGTTAAGTACTCGCAGGGCTTTATTGTCCTGCCCGGTGGTTTCGGAACTTTGGATGAACTTTTCGAAGCATTGACACTGGTTCAAACGCAGAAAATTACTGGGTTCCCCATCGTTCTAGTTGGCACCGAATACTGGGGTGGCCTCGTGGGGTGGCTTACCGACGTAGTCGCTAAAGAGCGCACCATTTCGCCCAAAGATTTAGATCTATTCCACCTCACCGACGATCCTGATGAGGCAGTAGACATTGTGTTGCGTAACATGGTTAAGGACAAAGAAAAGAAGTCAGCGAGCCGGAGTTAGTTATGCCATTTTTTCTCATTGCACTAGCGATCTTGTGCGTTGGCGGCGTGGCCTTGCTGATTTCTAGTCAGCGAAAGTCCACTCCGGCAGGTCGTCACTTTGAATCAATCGATGAACCTATCGTTGGGCTAGTAGAGCATGAGGCATCTTTGCCTCCGGTGTTGTTACCGGAGCATCCGCGAGCCAACGATATAAACGCGGTGAAGTTTTCTCTCGGGTTTCGGGGCTATCGCTGTGATCAGGTCGATGACACCTTGGATGTCCTCTCAGCCGAGATTTCCCGGCTCGAAAATACAATTCGTGACATGGAGTCACGGCGTGTGATTAGCGACACGACGCAAAATTAGCAATAATAGAAGATAAGTGTCCCTTATCAGCGACGAATCATCGCAGAAGGTGGACTTAGACATTGGGTTGTGCGCAAAGCAAATACATGTTGCGCGCGTTAGCCACGGACGAAGGGAACAGCTCATATGGCTGCGATGAAGCCACGTACCGGTGACGGGCCGATGGAAGTAACTAAAGAGGGCCGAAGCCTCATCTTACGGTTGCCAATCGATGGCGGCGGGCGTCTAGTAGTGGAGCTGAATAGTGCAGAAGCTGCAGAACTGCGTAACTGTCTAGTTGGGGTCACTGAATAAAACTTAAATAGCTAAGGACCGGTTCGAGGACCGGTCCTTAGCTATTTCCCGTTAACGGGTTTTGGTATTTTGCCTACCGCGCTTTTTGCCCGGCAATCACCGTAGCGACGAATAAGCCTTGTTCGCTCGGGAAAAGATGAGTTTGGAGCTTCGGATCTTCGCGAAGCAAACGAAGTGCGTCGCGGGTAGCGACGGTCGAGGCGCGCCTTACCGCTGGGCGAGCCAATCGGTGCTCGTCAAAAGCATTGTTCAAGATAATAACGCCACCAGCACCCACCAGGCGCTTAGCTTCGGCCACATAGTCCAAGAGGTTTTCGGCACTAGCGTCGATGAGCACCAAATCGTATGCGTGGTCAGCGAGTCTGGAGAGCACGTTCTCAGCGCGTTCGTTGATGATGCGTACGCGTGCTGAGAGGATGCCTGCATCGCGCAAGCCCTGGCGCATCGCATTAGCATGTTCCAAGTCAGATTCGATGGCTGTCAGCGTCCCGGTGGCGCCCATGGCTTCAAGCATGGCCATCGAGGCTACACCGACACCCGAACCGATCTCCACGATGCTGTGTGGGGCGCGCAGCGTGCATAACAATGTGAGCATGGACCGACCTGCCGGGTCGATGCAGCCAACTCCAAGATCCGCAGCACGTTCGCGGGCCGCGAGCACATGATCGCGCTCAAGAAGCTGGTTCTGGCTGTAGCCCCAGCTAGCGAGGAGTTCGGGATTCATCGATGGCATGAGTGTGTGGTCCTTGTAGGTTGAGTGTAGATTGCTCCGGGAACCATCGTACCCACCTTGGGGGTGCATGTTGGCCGAATTGCTGGCCTGCGCGCAGGGGATTCTTAGCTTCAGCTCAGCTTCCCGGGTGACACTAGAAGAGTGAATACGCTTAGAAGTCAGCTCAGCGCCTCCGCCGATGGTCCCGAAACCGAAACCCCTTCATGGGATGCGATGGTCTTAGACCATGGTCAGCAGGTCTTTCGTTTGGCCTACCGTTTGACCGGTAATCGTCAGGACGCCGAAGACCTTTCACAAGAAGCATTTGTTCGCGCGTTTAATGCGCTTGAAAAATACACTCCCGGCACCATGGGTGGATGGTTGCATCGCATCACCACCAATTTGTTTTTAGATCAGGCACGCCGCAAGTCTAAAATTCGTTTTGACCGTTTTGCCGAAGGCGCCGAAGACCGTTTCCCTAGTAGCGCGGTCACCCCCGAGCGGGACTTTGAATTTAATAACTTAGACGTGGACGTAGCCAGAGCGCTCAAGGCACTCGCCCCAGATTTCCGCGCAGCGATCGTGTTGTGCGATATGGAGGGCTTCTCCTACGAAGAAGTCTCCCAAATTCTCAACGTTAAATTAGGCACCGTACGCTCACGAATTCACCGAGGCCGAGCAATGTTGCGTGACGCTCTAGCGCACCGTAACCCGGCAAACCCTGTCCCGCTGACGGTGAGCCTGCCGCGCATCCCACTAGGTTTGCGCACCGCACAGCAGGGCTAAACCATAAGTCACCAGCCATGGCGCGGTGATTTCGACCATTTGAAGCCGACAAGGTAATCTTTCATACGTGGAGTTATTTGGAATTAATGGCGGAGAATTCATCATTCTCGCCGTACTCGCAGTAGTCATCTTGGGTCCCGAGAAGCTTCCCGAGTATGCCAAAAAACTGGCCAATCTTGTCAAGGAACTTCGTAGGATGGCCAACGGTGCCAAAGAGCAGCTGCGTGAAGAAGTCGGCGATGAGGTTGCCGATATAGATTGGCGCAAACTGGACCCGCGGCAATACGACCCACGACGCATTATCAAAGAAGCGCTTATCGATGAATTTGATGACGCAGTCAGCGCAGCCAAGGGATCCCCGGCGGTGCAAGCAGCTCCGGTACGCACGGCAATAGCTACACAAAAACAGCAGCCGTTGGCTAACAATGAGCCAGCTCCCTTTGATACCGAAGCAACCTAGAGATTTATTAGAACGACATTGGCAGCGATCGCCCGGCAAGTCCGCGTGGTCGCTGTCCTAGTTTAATTGCCAGCTCGCGTAAAGATTGAGCCACCGGAGATTCAGGGGTGCTTAGTACCACCGGGACACCTTGATCGGAACCTACTCGGACCGCCTCTTCCAGTGGCAACTGCGCCAGCAGTGGAACCGAATACTGCAGTTGGCTGCTCAACGACTCGCTGAGTCGTTGACCGCCGCCGGTACCAAAAATTTCCATCTTGCTTCCATCGGGCAGGCTGAGATAGCTCATATTCTCCACCACGCCAATGACCTTTTGTTTGGTCTGCAAGGCGATAGTCCCGGCGCGCTCGGCCACCTGGGTGGCAGTGGATTGCGGGGTGGTGATGACCAGCAATTCACTATTGGGTAAGAGCTGGGATACGGAGATCGCCATGTCTCCGGTGCCCGGGGGCAAATCCAAAAGTAGTACGTCCAGATCACCAAAGTACACATCGGTGAGGAACTGCTCTAACGCGCGGTGCAGCATCGGGCCGCGCCAAATCACCGGCTGGTTTGAATCTAAGAACATGCCGATAGAAATGACCTTCACCCCGTGCGCCACCGGAGGCAAGATCATCTCATCAACACGAGTTGGTGGCTGGGTGATGCCCATCAGCGATGGAATCGAAAAGCCGTGCACGTCCGCGTCGATCAATCCTACATTGAGCCCATTCGCCGCCATGGCTGCGGCCAGGTTCGCGGTGACAGAGGACTTGCCTACCCCGCCTTTGCCACTGGCCACTGCGATGATTCGGGTCAGCGAGTCTGGATCGGAGAAGACCGTGCGTTTGGCCTTGAGTCGATCGCGCAGCTCGGCACGCTGGTGCGGATCCATCACACCTAAAGTGACTTCGACCTGTTGCACCCCGGCTACCGCTGCGACCGCCGTAGTGACGTCGGATTCGATGGTTGAGCGCATCGGGCACCCGGCAATCGTCAGCAAAACTTTGACCTGGGCGGTGCCATCATTCAACTGCGCAGATTCAACCATGCCCAGTTCTGTGATGGGCCGACGCAGCTCGGGGTCGATGACGGTATCAAGTGCACGGCGTAAAGCCGCCGAATCAGTCACTAGTTATTGCCCTTCCGATGCTGGGAACGGCTTGAATCAACGGTGTCGATCAGACCGGTATTAGGTGAGCTGTGCTTATTTTTCCGTTTGGCACGCAGATGCAGCTCTTCGCCGTCCGCGGTTTCCAAGAGTTCTTCGAGCACATTACGCAGCTCCGAACGTACGTAGTCACGGGTGGCAACATCACGCATGGCCAAACGCAGCGACGCCAGTTCCCGGGTCAGGTACTCGGTGTCGTAGAGGTTTCGTTCCGCGCGGTTGCGGTCTTCACTGACCGAGACCCGGTCACGGTCATCCTGACGGTTTTGTGCAAGCAACAGCAGCGGGGCCGCGTAAGAGGCCTGCAAGGAGAGCATCAAGGTCAACGCGGTAAACCCTATCGCCGCGTCGTCAAAGCGCCATGCCTCGGGGGCCGCGGTATTCCAGACCAGCCAGAAGGCACAAAAGATCGTCATATAGAACAGGAATTGCGGGGTGCCCATGAAGCGGGCGAACTTCTCCGTCGCGGAACCAAACATGTCTGGATCCGGATTGAACTTCGGCCAGAAACGACTCCGTGCCGAAAGAGGAGTATCCAGTCCGTTGCTCTTGCGCTGTTCGGCCATGGGGTGAACTCCTTTACTACCGATCGAAAATGCTGAAGATGAGTGGCTTAGTCCGCTGAGCGCCAGTCATCGGGAAGAATGTGGTCCAACACGTCATCGACGGTGATGGCACCAACGAGACGACCTTCATTATTGACCACACCCACCGAGGTGAGGTTATATGTGGCCAAATGGCGGACCACATCGGTGATGCTAGATAAATCAGACATTGGCTCAAGTTCTTTATCAAGAATATCGCCCAGCGGTTCCGGGGGAGCCGCACGCAACAGTGCCTGAATGTGAACTTGGCCTAAGTAACGTCCGGTGGGAGTCTCCAATGGCGGGCGCACCACATACACGGTGGATGCCAACGCGGGGCTCAGTTCTTCCATGCGTACCGAGGCCAGAGCCTCGGCTACCGAGGACTCAGGGGTGAGGATCACCGGAACCGGGGTCATCACCGAGCCGGCGGTACCTTCCGGATAGGCCAGCAGACGACGCACGTCTTCGGCTTCTTCCTCATTCATCAATTCCAACAGTTGGTGTTTGGTATCTTCGGAAACCTCTGCCAACAGGTCGGCCGCGTCATCCGGGTCCATTTCTTCGAGCACATCTGCGGCGCGTTCAAGGCTCAGCGCGGAGAGGATTTCAACCTGTTCACGGTCCGGAAGTTCCTGCAACACATCGGCGAGTCGATCATCTTGCAGGTGGGCTGCGACCTCAAGGCGACGTTTACCGGTCATCTCATGCAGGGCGTCAGCGAAGTCAGCTGCCTTCATTTCATCGTGAGTGGCTACGAAATTATCCGCCGATTGCGGTTCGCTTTGCGCACCGTGACGCACACCTTCCCAAGAAACCAGCACCTTATTGCGTCGTCGGTTACGCAACCCCAACAGTGTGTTGGTGGCTTCGATCCGCTGCACGTAGTACTCGTTGATTTCCCAGTCGCCGCGTCGTGTCTGAGTCAGTCCGACGTCTTCAATGAGTCCTCGGCCCGAGGCGTCCACGAAGGTCACCGTACGGTCGAATATTTCGGCCACGACGAGCATTTCCTGCCCGCGCTGCTGGAAGCGACGCATGTTGACCAGGCCGGAACAGATGATCTGTGTGGATTCCATGGATTGGATTCGTGTCATGGGTACAAAAACGCGACGTTTGCCGGGCACCTCGACGACGACACCAACACAAGCTGGGGCTTTCTGCGGGCCGCGCGAAACGACGACGACGTCACGTAACCTACCTAGACGGTCGCCTAAGGGGTCGAAGACATCCAGCCCGAGTAGCCGGGCGACAAAGATTTTAGACACTTGTGCGCTCACCGTTCTAGCCTAGCGTGCTAAAGGCCGGTTAGTGGTGTGCTGAGCCACGTGAAGGAGACCCAATCTTTCACCCTCAGCGATAGTTAGTGCGCAACTAGGCCCTCTCACAGTAAGAGCGTGCACAATATAGGTATGACCTCGCCGCATGGAGTAAATTCAATCAGCCCCAACGGTTTGCCCCGTGGCGAACTACTTGGGCGCTACACCAGCTACCTGGATGCCCAGAAACTAGTCGATTATCTTGCAGATAATAACTTCCCAGTATCTGCGGTGACCATCGTCGGTAACGACGTGCGCACCGTAGAGCGGGTGACCGCAAAACTGTCCTACCCTAAGGTGGCGTTGGCCGGTGCCGCCCAGGGCGGCATGATGGGTTTGTTTGTGGGATTGTTGCTCTCACTCTTTGGCGGCACAGGAAACGGTTTGTACCAGATCCTCTCAGCTATCGGCCTAGGCATGGCGATCTGGATGATTGCCGGTGTGGTCTCGTACTCCACCCGTCGCGGCAAGCGTGACTTCGCGTCTTCAAGCAAGTTTGTCGCCACGAGCTTCGACGTAGTTGTCGACTTTGAGCACGCTCAGGCCGCACGTCAGATGGCCTCCCAGTTGCCAATGCGCCCACAACAGGCTTCCGCAGCGCAGCAGCCGGTACAACCGGTTCAGCCACCGGTAGCCCCGGCGCAACCGCAGCCTCCGGTCTCTACCGATGGTGTGCAGGCACCGGGCCAAACTCCTGCCGCGCAGCCCGTGCCAACCAGCGTGTTTAATGATCTTCCCGATGGCCGCCCACGTTATGGTGTTCGTGTTGACGAACCAAAGCCGGCAGCCCCGGAGCAGCCGCAGAACGCCGATGTTGCAGCCGCCGAGCCGACGGTAGCGCAGCCTGCGGTGAAGCCTGAAGCGGCCGAGCCACACGCCGAGGCGCCAGCCGAGCCGGAAGGTGAAGCCAAGTCTTCGGAAGAAGAATCAAAACAGCAGTAAACTTCAGCAATGTAAAAGCCCGTCATGAGTGATTTCATGGCGGGCTTTTACGTTGCCAGAATGACTTTGTCCCCGGCGCATGAGCTAAAGAACAACAAAACGATGGGCGGTTCAGNNCTGAACCGCCCATCGTTTTGCTACGTTGCTACGTGCGATTAGCTACGAAGTTTTGCCATCCAAGCTTCAACTTCTTCAGGCTTGCGTGGAAGCGCTGCTGAAAGGTTCACCGCACCGTCGGCGGTAACCAAGATGTCGTCTTCGATGCGTACGCCAAGCCCGCGGTACTCCTCCGGGATCGCGAGGTCTTCGTTCTTGAAGTACAGCCCCGGCTCGATGGTGAAGACCATGCCCTCGACAAGTTCCGCGTCAAGGTAGAGATCCGCGCGTGCCTGAGCACAGTCGTGAACATCCAAGCCAAGGTGGTGGCTGGTGCCGTGTGGCATCCAGCGACGGTGGTGCTGGCCCTCGGGGGACAGTGCCTCCTCCAAGGAAACGGGTAACAGGCCCCAGTCCTGCAGACGTTCGGCCAACACCGTGGTGGCAATGACGTGCAGGTCGCGGAATTTTAGTCCCGGGCGGACCGCTGCGTAGGCGGCATCAGCCGCGTCGAGTACCGCCTGGTAGACCTTGCGCTGCACCTCGGTGTACTTGCCGGAGACCGGCAAGGAACGGGTGATGTCCGCGGTGTACAAGGACTCTGCTTCGACTCCGGCGTCTAACAAGAGTACTTCGCCTTCGCTGACCGAACCGGTGTTGCGGATCCAGTGCAAGATCGTCGCGTTGTTGCCCGAAGCGGCGATGGTGTCGTAGCCCAGTTCATTGCCCTCTAGACGGGCGCGGGCGAAGAAGGTGCCCTCAATGATGCGTTCGCCACGCTGGTGGGCGATGGCCGCGTCTAGGTTGCGAACTACATCTTCGAATCCGGCGATTGTGGCGTCAACCGACTTTTGCAGTTCGGCTACCTCGTACTCGTCCTTGACCAGGCGCAGCTCGGAAACGAATTCGGAGAGTTCGTTATCAAGTGCGTCGCTGGCCTCAAGATCTTGTCCGGTGTTGATCCGGGAGGTATCGACTAACGCTTCCACGTTGAGGTCGACTTCGCGCATCAGACGCAGACGAATGCCGCCTAGCGCCTGTGGACCAGAGTTTTTAGTGAGCGCATTTTCCAGCATGTCCAAGGACTCGGTAGGCATTCCGGTCCGTGCAGACATGGTGGAAAGGGTTGGACGTGGGCCCACCCAGAATTCACCGGCTCGGGAGTCGAGGTAGAAGTCCGAGGAGTCACGGCCTGCCATCGGGGCGAAGTACAGCGTCGCGGCGTGGTTGCCACCCTGATCTCCGGCACCGTCATCGGTAGGCTCCAAAACCAGTACGGCGTCTGGTTCGTGGTCAACGCCCAACCCGGTCAGGTGTGCAAAGGCCGAGTGCGGGCGGAAACGGTAATCCGTGTCATTGGAACGAACCTTGGCTGGGCCTGCAGGAACGATGAGGCGCTCGCCCGGGAACTGTGCGGAAAGCGCGGCACGGCGGGTGGCCGCGAAGCTTGCTGCAGGATCTTCTGCTGGAAGCGGTGAGGTGTCTGGCGCCCAAGCCGAAGCCATGAAAGTTTTGAAAACATCCGAGGTGGGACGCTGGGAACGATTGTTGACACGATCTTCGAGCGGCTGGTCATTGCCCGAAGGCGAAGAAACTTGATTAGTCATACTTCTTAGTGTGTCACCGATTCGGGCCTCCGGGCAAAGTGCCACCGGTCGCGCTAATCTAGTCATATGCGAATTGACCTGCACACCCACTCAAATGTTTCCGATGGGACCCAACGCCCCGAAGAGCTGATCGAGGCTGCGGCGCAGGCGGGCTTGGATGTGGTGGCCCTGACAGACCATGATCAAACCGCCGGTTGGGCCCCAGCACGGGCGACGGCGCAAAAGCTTGGCGTGGGTTTTATCCCTGGCATGGAGATCACCTGTCAGGATCATCAGGGGATCAGCGTGCACCTGCTGTGCTATCTGCAAGACCCGGAATACCTGCCGTTGCTCAACGAACTTGAAATTTCGCGTAATTCACGGGTGATTCGCGCCCAACGTATTGTCGAGCGACTTGCCGAAGATTACCCGGTGAGTTGGGATTTGGTCTCCGCTCATTGCCAGCCGGGTGCCACGGTGGGCCGACCACATATTGCCGACGCCTTGGTCACCGCCGGGGTAGTGGAAAGCCGCAATGATGCTTTTGCAAATATCTTGTCTTCGCGTTCACGCTATTACGTCTCTCACCCGGCCATTGATCCACGCGACGCGGTGCGTTTAGTTCTTGAAGCCGGGGGAGTGCCGATTTTTGCCCACCCCATGGCGAACCTGCGCGGTCGTGTGGTGCCAGAAGAAACTTTCCACGACATGATCGACGCCGGCCTAGCCGGAGTGGAGATTCAGCACCGGGACAACAGCGAAGAAGGAAAGAAATTCCTGACCTCTCTGGCCAAGAAAAATGACCTGATTATCACCGGTTCCTCGGACTATCACGGGGCCGGAAAACTGAACCGGCTCGGTGAGAATCTCACCGAGCCGGACATGTTACAACGAATTCTTGATGCAGGAAGCGGATCTCAGGCTTCGCTGTAGGTGGTGGTTTCCGGTAGTCGGGAACGCATCACCTCGATGGCTTCCGGGTTCTGATCGATCAACACGAAGCGTCGATCCAACTTAGCTGCCACCGCTCCGGTGGTGCCGGAACCTGCAAAGAAGTCCAACACCCAGTCTCCGGGACGGGAGGATGCGGCGATAATCCGACGCAGAATCCCTTCGGGTTTCTGCGTGGGGTAACCGGTCTTCTCCTTGCCCGTGGGCGAAACAATGGTGTGCCACCACACATCGGTGGGAAGTTTGCCCAAGGCGCGCTTCTCGGGGGTGACTAGACCGGGAGCCATATATGGTTCACGGTCCACCTCCGCCGAATCGAAGTGGTACTTTTTCACATTTTTCACGTAGACCAAGATGGTGTCGTGTTTAGCCGGCCACCTGCTCTTAGCCCGTGCACCGTAATCGTAGGCCCAGATCAATTCGTTCAAGAAGTTCTCTCGACCAAAAATCTGGTCCAGCAACACCTTAACGTAGTGCACCTCGCGGTAATCCAAATGCACATACAGCGTGCCGTCTTCGGCAAGCAATCGATACGCCTGCAAAAGCCTGGGCTCGATGAAGCTGAGGTAGTCATCAAAGCTGTCGTGGTACGAGCGGGCAGAACCCAGCTCGGTGTTGTAGGACAAGCCTTTAAAACCTACCCGGTCACCTTCGCCCTCGGCGGCGCGCACCATGGTGCGCTGTGCTCGGGTCTGTTTCCTACCGGTGTTAAACGGCGGGTCAACATAGATCAGGGTGAAAGATTCGTCAGGTAACCCCGACAAAGCCTTCATATTGTCACCATGCAACACGGTGTTCTCCTGAGCCGGCATGCCAGCATTTACTGCTGGCGCACCGGTTTCAGGCAAAGCGGGATTGTGCGGTTGTGCGTGCACCGTTGGTACGCGATCCTTTCGGAAGAAGAAGAGAAACTAAGAACCTATTAGTCCTGCGTTCCACCTTCGGTGCTGCGCGTGCGGCGGCGTGGTCGACGACGTTCGTTAGCCGACTGCTCGGAGCCTGCACCATCGGTCGACGGGCTCTCAGGCTGATTGGTGTGGCGGTGGCGTTCGCCTTCACGAGCCGGGCGGTCTTGCTTGCCCTTGGAATGGCCGTGACGGTTAGCGCCATCTTCTGCCGGCTGCTGACCTTCTACGGTGCGCGTACGGCTGCGGTTACCACTGCTACGACGACGCGGGCTGCGCTCGCTGCTGCGCTCGCTGCTGCGCTCGCCACGGTCACTGCGTTCGCGACGTGGTGAGCCGTCACCCTCTGCTGGTGCGGTCTTCTTGGCACGCTGCAAACGGCCCTTGGTTCCCTTAGGAATATCCAGGTCGGCAAAGAAGTGTGGCGAAGAGGAGTAGGTCTCCACTGGTTCTGGGACGTTCAGGCCCAGCGCCTTGTTGATCAACGACCAGCGAGGTACCGAATCCCAGTCCACGAAGGTGACGGCGATGCCGTCGTTACCGGCACGGCCGGTACGTCCCACGCGGTGCAGGTAGGTCTTCTCATCATCAGGGCACTGCAGGTTGACCACGTGGGTGACGTCATCCACGTCGATGCCGCGGGCTGCGACGTCGGTGGCGACAAGGATTTCTACCTTGCCTGCGCGGAAAGCCTTCAGCGACTGCTCGCGGGCTCCCTGGCCCAGGTCGCCGTGCAATGCACCCGCGTTAAAGCAGCGATCGATCAGTTCGTCGGTGAGCTTCGCAGCCGAACGCTTGGTCTGCGTGAAAATGATCGTCTTGCCGCGGCCTTCGGCCTGCAGCATACGGGCGACCATCTCATCCTTGTCCAGATTGTGTGCGCGGTAGACCAGCTGGCGGATGTTGCGCTTGGTCAGCGAATCATCATCCCCGGGATCGGTGGCACGAATGTGGGTGGGACGCGACATGTAACGCCGTGCCATGGTGATGACGGCGCCGGGCATGGTGGCGGAGAACAGCATTGCCTGGCGTACCGGTGGCAAGGCGGCCAAGATGCGTTCCACATCTGGCAGGAAGCCTAGATCTAGCATCTCGTCGGCCTCGTCGAGGACCACGGTCTTAATCTGCTTGAGGTTCAGCACACGCTGGCGGTTCAGGTCGATGAGCCGACCCGGGGTACCGACGATCACGTCGGTGCCGGCCTTGAGCGCGTTGATCTGCTCTTCATAGGGGCGGCCACCGTAAATGGTGGTGATCGAAATGTTCGAGTGCTTCGAAGCCTGAGCCAAATCGGCGCCGACCTGGATGGCCAACTCGCGGGTTGGAGCAACGATCAGTGCCTGTGGTGCACCGGGGAATGGCAGGTCGGCATAACCCTTGTCGCCTTCGCGGATGACACGCTGCAAAGCTGGAATACCAAAGCCGAGGGTTTTACCGGTACCGGTCTTAGCCTGGCCGATAATGTCGTTGCCGCCGAGGGCTACCGGAAGGGTGAGCGCCTGGATCGGGAATGGATACTCAATACCGGCTTCGAGCAGCGAAGCGACGATGTCGTCGCGGACCTTGAGCTCGGAGAAGGTCTGCTTAGGTAATTCAACCTCGGCGGTATCGATTGGTTCGGGGAGTTCGACCTGTTCGGTCGATAGCGTCGTGTCGGTCACGATGTGTGTGTTCTCGTTTCATTTGTGGCACCGGCATGTGTGTTGCCAGCCCTGAACGTTCAGGGGGCGCTCACCTTACCGGTGCGGTTCCAGCGGAGCCGATCGCGTCATACACGTCATCTGCCATCAAGGGCGGATGTCGGAATGGTGACCGCTGGGAAGTCACCACGAAACTGTTCTCGTCGTTCAGCACGGTGCGACCGGGCATCCTAAATAGTGATAGCCCAAGCATAGCCGGTATACACCGGTTTCCCGTAGGTTGGCGGGTCTAGGGCAGAATGTCGAACATGATCTTGCGTGTGGCCGGATCGGCAAGGCGCAGCACCACGGTCACTAAGGTGCCTGGCTTGGCGCTGCCGGTGAACTGTCCGGTGATCGGTTCGCTGACCAGCTGCAAATTGCCCGGGCGGCTTTTTGCCTCGCCCTGCTCGGGATCGCCATTGTGTGTGCCGGTGGCTTCGCGAAGAACAATTGCCTCAAATTTTTCCCCGATACGGTGCTGCAGTACATACGCTTCGATCAGATCGATGGCCGCGTTGGAGACTCTGTTTGCCGCGATGGAGCTTTCACGCATCAATCCTGGCAGCTGTTCCAAGGCTTCGTTGAGCTCCTCGGGAATTGGGTGATCATTTGCCTGTAAATCACAACACAGCAAGACGAAGCGATCCACTAATCGGCGCAATGGCGCGGTGGTGTGTGCGTAGGGTGCTGCAATTGCTGCCTGCTCCAAGTCCGCTTCGGCTTGGCCGTTGATCACGTCGTAGTCGGCTCCGCGAAATAGTGATGCTGCCCGGTGCATAATGACCAGCTGCCGCGGATCGTTAACGTCTAGGGTGCGCAGGTACTCGCCGTAGCTGAGTTTTTGGTCCCAAGGGCAGCCAAGTAGGCGGGTCTGCTCGGTAAACTCGGCAAGATCTTTTTCATCTGGAGCGGGCATGGTGCGCAAGATTCCGGTGCCGTGATCAAGCATGATGCGTGCGGCGGCAATTCCGGTGAGCAAGGAAATTTGCGCGTTGTAATCTTCCAGCGGCAAGGGGTGACCGCTGACGAGTTTGTAACCGTTGGTCTCCGGTTCGACTTCTTGATCTGGAAGGTTCAATGACGCACCGCCACGCAGGCGTTCCTGTTCGATGCGCAGTGCGCCAATTTCTGCCAGCAGTTCTAACTGCTCGCCGCCCTGGGAATCGTCTAGCTTTTGTTGGGCCGTGTGGTAATCGAGTTGTTCGCGGGATTTGATCATGGTGCGGGTTAGCTGCACGTCGGTTATCGCGCCGCTGCGATCCAAGGTGATGCGCCACAAGAAGGCTCGGCGTACCTGTCCGGCAAGCAACGAACCTTGACCTTCAGAGATCAACGGTGGATGCAGGCTGATCTTGCGGTGCGGTAGGTAAAAAGTCTGGCCGCGTGATCTGGTGACTTCATCGAGTTTGCTGCCCAATTGCACAAACGCCGGAACATCGGCGATAGCGTAGTTCACCACGTAACCTTCGCTGGCGCGTTCAAGGTACATCGCTTGATCCAGATCGGTGGCGCCCTCAGGATCAATGGTGAAAAATGGGAGTGCCGAATCGTCATTAGGCGCAGGAGCTAAGTTGGCCACCGCTTCCTCGGCGGCGGCTAACGCGGCTTGGTCAAAGTGCGCGGGAACTTCGAGTTCCTTTTCCAGTGCGAGCAGTAGCTCGTCCAGGTTAGCGGCGGCATGTTTGCGAGGGCTATGAATCCGTGGATTAGTCACATATCTAGGATTATCACAGATCTGTGATGTGAAGCACGCTTAAACGCCTCGTGGCCGTCCCAAAATATTGGAACGACCACGAAGGGTGAAGCTAAAGATTATCTAGTGGGCGAAACCCACGCGACGGGTCTCTTCGGGACCAACCTCGACATAGGCGATTCCGGCTGCTGGAACTAGCACCTCACGGCCCTTAGGATCCTTCATCGAGAGCACGCTGCCCTCGGAGATCGCCTTGGAGACGAGCTCATTCACTTCGGCGTTGCTCAGCTCGGATTCGAGTACGACTTCACGGGCTACATTCTGAATGCCAATCCGGATTTCCATGATTGTCAATGATCCTCTCGAAAGAATTACGAGTCCCGTCTGGGGGCCTCTAAAACAAATCTAACTAGTTTTCCTTCGGGAACCGTGAAATTCCGCGCCAAGCTAAACGTGAGATCAGATCCACCGCGGTTTCTTGATCAACCGGTTCGTCGCTGGTGGCCCAGTAACGTGCGGAAACCTGTGACAGTCCGGCTAGCGCGCGACCAATCAATAATCCTTCATCTTCATTCAGGTCGGTGTCTTTAACGACGACCTTCGAAATGGAAACAGCCAGAGCGTTATTGAACTCTTCGATACGTGCCGAAATGAGCGGATCTGAAAGTACGTCTGATTCAAAAATGAGCCGATATGCCTGGGACTCACGCTTGATGTACTGGTAATAGGTATTAATAGTCTCGAAGACACGTTGCCGGTTATCGTCGGTTGAGGCGATGGCATCGTCGAGCATCTTCGTGAAATCTGCCAGATGCGAATCCAGGAGGGCTAGGTACAGTTCGCGCTTACCGGGGAAATGCTGGTAAAGAACTGGTTTGGAAACCAGTGCAACTTCGGCAATCTCATCCATTGAGGCTCCATGATAACCATGGGCTACGAAGACTTGATGAGCTGCTTGGAGTAACTGGCGACGGCGCGCTTCGCGTGGCATTCGTTGCGTGCGTGGACTTTTGATTTCCCCAAGTTCCGCCATAATTTTGACCTTTCAACCTGCCGTGTGCCAAAGCCACATGCGAGTTTTCCGCACGTAAAACCAGCTCCTACTAGCAAGTAGTATTCCACGTTGCGAGGAAAAAAGCGCCGGTAAACGCAGGGTGTCTATTGCGCTTATGCGCTTTGTGCGACAGGTACTGCAGGACAGCTGACATCTTCAGCCGCAGGGGATTGCGGTGTAGTGGTGCTGAGCGGGGCGGTATTGCCTAGCGGCTCGCTCAGGTCAAGGCCGTAGAGAGTCTCTAGAGCAGCAACATATTCGTCGGTACGGCCTTGGGCCGCCAACTCCCGTGCACGCATGGTGGGGACATGGAGCAGCTGGCGCATCATCCGACGCATAGCCAATTCAACTTCTTCGGCAGCGGCGGTACAACCGTGCTGGGCACGTACCTTAGCTACCTCGGAGTCGAGAACGGTTTTAGTGTGTGCACGCAAAGCGACGATTGCATGATCGGCTTCGCGTTCGCGCTGGGAGACGGAGAACTCCCTGGCAGCCTGGGTCACAATCCTGGTCGCGTCATGCACGGCCAGTGCCTGTTCGGTCGGCGCGGCCATGCGCACCGATTCGAGGGTGATCAGATCCACGCCGTCGAGCTGAGCCAAGGCCGGGTCAAAGTCGTTGGTGAGCGCCATATCGATGGCGATCAGCGAATGGCCCTTAACGCGCAGTTCGGTCAGTGCCGCACTATCCAAGCGATTTCCGCCACCGGAACAACCGATGATGACATCTGATTCACGCAGGGCCTGTGGCAACTGTTCGTTGCTCAACGGGAAACCGCCACGCTTGTCGGTGAAATCGGCGGCGCGTCCCGAGTGCGAGTAGACGCTAATGCGCTTCACTCCACGTTCCTTGAGCAATGCGATCGTTGCGCCGGCGTAGGAGCCGGTACCGAACAAGACAATGTCTTGGTCTTCCCAGCTACGGTTTTCGTTCATCAATTCTTCGGCTAGGTCTAAAGCGACAGAAACGACCGACTTGCCTTGTGAACCAAGTTGCGTCCGACTTCCAACATCCTTCGCAGCGCGCGTGGCGTTCTGGAATAGTCGGGTGAGGCTGCTGGTGGTGGTTTTTTCTTGCTGCGCCTGGGTCAGGGCACGGCGGACCTGGCCGGCGATTTCGCGTTCTCCGACTACAGCACTATCAAGTCCGGCTCCCACCGAGAAGAGATGGTTGATCACCGGTTCGCCTTCTAGCGCGGTCAGCCGTCGAGTGAGGAAAACTGCGGAGAGTTCGGTATTCGCAGCCAATTCGTTGACTAACTGCTCGGTTGCTTCTTCGACGTTTTCCACGTCGGCGTAAACCTCAAAACGGTTGCACGTCGCCAAGACGACGGCTCCATTAATCACCGCCGACCCATTGGTAGAGGCGGCGGCTAGCCCGTTGGCCGAGGCGCTAAGTTGTGCCACGGTCTCCAAATCGAGCTGTGAATGCGATGCAACAAGAGATAAGAAAACCACAATGTCCCCAGAGTAGGCCGAAATAGGGGCCCAAACAACGCAGGCGAACCTAAGATCACGTATTTTCACGCAGTTATGTTGCTCACCTTCATCTGTCGGTGAACGGAGTAAATGGCCTTTTGCGCTCCAGAGTTGGCATGATTGACACATGACTCTGTCGCAGAACCATCCCTTCGTTGATGGACGTACCTCCGATTCCGCTTTGATCCAGGCTTTGACTGGGCGCACCCCGAGCCACCACCCGGTGTGGTTCATGCGCCAAGCAGGGCGTTCACTGCCTGAATACCTCAAGCTCCGCGAAGGTGTGAGCATGCTCGATTCCTGCCTAGACCCGGCGATGGCCAGCGAAATTACGCTGCAGCCAGTACGCCGCCACAAGGTCGACGCGGGCATCTTCTTCTCCGACATTGTGATTCCCTTGCGCCTTGCAGGCGTTGGCGTGGATATCGTGCCCGGTGTTGGCCCGGTCTTGGACAAGGCAATCCGCACCCCCGAGGACGTAGATAACCTGCCAGAACTCACCGATGAGTCGTTAGACCCAATCCGTGAAGCGGTGGCCTTGACCGTCGCAGAACTGGGCAACACCCCGCTGATCGGCTTCGCCGGCGCCCCATTCACCGTGGCCGCCTACATGGTTGAGGGCAAGCCAAGCCGCGACCACCTAGGTCCACGCACCATGATGCATTCCGAACCAGAAGTCTGGGACAAGCTGATGAACTGGGCCGCAGACGCTTCAGGCAAGTTCCTCCGTGCGCAGGTTGAAGCCGGCGCTTCAGCCGCACAGCTCTTTGACTCGTGGGCCGGTTCCCTGTCCCTGCCTGATTACCAGAAGTTTGTCGCCCCATACTCCTCGCGTGCGTTGGACTTCGTGCGTGACACCGGGGTGCCATTGATTCACTTTGGTACCGGAACCGGTGAATTGCTCACGGCAATGCGTGATTCGGGCGTTGATACCGTCGGTGTGGACTACCGGATTCCTTTGGAAACCGCCATTGAACGCCTAGGCCAGAGCGTCTCGGTTCAGGGAAATATTGACCCTGCGTTGCTCTCTGCTCCTTGGGACGTGCTTGAAGCGCATGTTCGTCAGGTGGTCGCCAGCGGTGCGAAGGCACGTGGCCATGTGGTCAACCTTGGTCACGGTGTGCCGCCGACCACCGACCCGACGGTACTCACTCGTGTGGTTGAACTCATTCATTCGCTCTAACCACGCAGGACTAAGCTAGATGTTATAGACAGATCTCCCTGTTTTCTGACTGCGCCGGTAAACTCGGCGCAGTCAGAAACAAGGCGAACATCGAGGTGAATGTGGAAGGTGCAGCGTATATGACCAGGAATCAGCGCAACTCCCCGGCGTCAGAAAAACCAAGCGAGCGTTCAGCAACTAAGGCACGGCGCGACCTCGCCTCAGACACGGCGGCCCATGCACTGCGGCTACTGGAAAAGGTACGTTCCGCGGCCGAATCCCGCACAGCAAAAGATCGAGTCACCGATCCACAAACACCACACGCCATCGTGGTCGGTGGCGGCATCGCCGGTCTAGTTGCCGCCCGCGAACTACGCCAGACCGGATACCGGGTCACCGTCCTTGAAGCCGCTTCAAGCTTTGGTGGATGTGTGCGCCGAGTAGACGTTGCCGGTTTGGAGATAGATGCAGGCGCCGAGTCCTTCGCGGTGCGCGGTGGCACGGTGGTCTCCTACCTCGACGAGCTAGACCTCGGCGAGAAGATCACGCCAACTACCGGTGTCGGTGCCTGGCTGATTCAGGGCGAAGGTGAGAACCTAGTAGCTAATCCCTTGCCTGCCACTTCATTGATGGGGATCCCAGCACAGGTGCGCAACGACGACGTGCGACGCATCATCGGCCGCGCCGCCACCGTGCGCGCCGCGGCAGATCTAGTCACTCCCATGCCCAAAAAATGGGCCACAGAAAAACTCTCACTGGCCGAGGTCGTCCGCAACCGGATGGGGCAGGGTGTCCTTGATGCCTTAGTCGCCCCAGTGGTCAACGGCGTGTACTCCACGGATCCAGCGCGCATCGACATCGACGCTGCCGCACCTGGGCTCCGCGCCGCCATGCAAGAGACCGGCTCGTTGGCTAAAGCGGTAGCCAAACTCCAAGGTGATGCACCGGCAGGTTCGCGAGTAGCTGGCCTAGACGGTGGCATGTACACGCTGGTCACCACGCTCACCGAACAGCTGACCGCAGCATCAGTGGCGCTGGTAGCGAATTCTCCGGTCACCAAAATCGATCATGATCCCCAAGCACAGCACCCCTACACGGTCCACAGCCTAGGCCAAGAACTAACCGCAGACCGGGTGGTCATCGCTACCGAAGCGCAAGCGGCGCTGAATCTGCTCAACCCGATGTTTGAAGACTCCAAGCGCATCAGCTCCGAGGCAGTGTCGAACTCCGTCGCCTTGGTAGTGCTGGTGGTCGATAAGCCAGAACTTGATGAGGCACCGCGAGGGTCAGGCGCGTTAGTAGCGCAGAACGCGCCTGTTGTCGCCAAGGCGCTGACTCACGCCAGCGCCAAATGGCCTTGGCTCGCCGAACAGTCAGGGCCAGGAACTCATGTGGTTCGCCTGTCCTTTGGGCGTATCGGACAACATGAGCCAATCGTTGAATCAGGCGATACACAAGCATTGCTTGAGCAGGCCATCAAAGATGCTTCAAAGATTTTAGGTGTTCAATTAAACCAGGATGATGTGGTGGGTAGCGCTATTTCGCGTTTCAACGACATGGTCCCGTTGCAGGGCGAGGAAGCTAGCGCACGCCGTGCTCAGCTCCAGGACGCAGTACAAGATTTTGATGGGTTGGATGTGGTGGGCGCATGGCTTGCCGGCACCGGGTTGGCCAGAGTCATCGGCCACACACGCCGCAGCGTTGCCATTAGCGCCCGATAATTTTCGAGATAACCGTTTAAGTTAGATCAGATGATCAAGGAGAAAACCTCAGTGAGCTACGTACCACAGCATAATTCGCCGGTCATGCGAGACCGTGAGGCCGCCGGGGAAAACCCGACCATGTTCTACACCCTGTGGACCGTGTTCAAGCGTTCCGCCAAGGTGGAACTGGGCGCGGCTGAGGCCACCGGGTTTGACTCGCTCATCGCGGAACTCGCCGAGGCCGGTGCGGTCGTTCGCGGCATCTACGATGTATCGATGATGCGCGAAGAAGCCGACATTATGGTCTGGATGCATGGTCCGGCAGCTGAACTGTTGCAGGCATCGATGCGCAAGGTCCGTCGCAGTGCGTTACTTGCTGGCACAGAAATTGTGTACTCCACGATGGCCGTGCACCGTGAAGCCGAATTCTCCAAGGACCACTCGCCGGCCTTCTCCCGCGGTGTGGATCCGAAGGGGTGGATGACCGTTTACCCATTCGTCCGCTCCCACGACTGGTACACCATGGACCCTGCGGCACGCGGCAAGATGCTGCGCGATCACGGCATGCTTGGACGCGAATTCCCTAACGTGCTGGCTAATACCGTGGCAGCGTTCTCCTTCAGCGACTTCGAGTGGCAGATCTGCTTGGAAGCCGATGACATGATCGACCTGGTCGATATGATGCGTCACTTGCGTTACACCGAAGCGCGCCACCACGTCAGCGAAGAGACGCCGTTCTACACCGGACGCCGGATCTCGGCCGCCGAGGCCATCGAGGTCTTGAAGTGACCCAGGATTTCGATCCACGCACCGGCTACGACGCCAACGGTCAAATGGTCCCTAAAGCCTATGACGCGATCCTGCTGTCCTCTTTTGGAGGTCCCGAAGGCCAAGACGATGTGATCCCGTTCCTGCGCAACGTCACCGCAGGCCGTGGGATCCCCGACGAACGCCTGGAAGAAGTCGCGGTGCACTATCGCAAAAACGGTGGGGTTTCGCCGATCAACGGCCAGAACCGTGCATTACTTGCCGCGTTGGAAGCCGAGCTGGCGGCGCGTGATATCAATATTCCGGTGTACTGGGGCAACCGCAACTGGCACCCGTTCGTCAATGACACGCTGAAGAATATAGCAGCCGACGGGCATCGCAAGGTGCTACTGATGGGCACCGGTGCCTATACCGGGTATTCGGCGTGCCGCCAGTACCGCGAAGATTTGGGTATGGGCTTACGCGAGACCGGCCTGGAAGGTGTGCTCGAAGTTGATAAGTTGCGTCAGTTCTTTGATACGCCCGCCTTCGTGCAGCCGTTTATCGAGGGACTAAGCACTTCGTTAGCCGAGGTTCGTGCGCAACTGAGCGCAAAGAACCAAAACGACGCCAAGATCAAGATCGTCTTTGTGACTCACTCGATCCCGATGTCGGACGCTAACGCGGCTGGCCCGGCGCAGTTACGTGCCACGGCGAGCGAGAATCTTTACACCGCGCAGCACCGTGCAGTAGCAGAACATATTTTGGCCAACGTACCCGAAGCACAGGGCCTGGAACACAGCCTGGTGTACCAGTCGCGTTCCGGTGCACCACACGTGCCTTGGCTAGAACCAGACATTAATGATGCACTTCAAGCCGATGCGGACGCCGGAGTAGCAGGCGTTGTGGTGGTGCCCATTGGGTTCATTTCCGATCACATGGAAGTGCTCTGGGACTTAGACACTGAAGCGAAGGACAGCTGTGCACAGCTTGGCCTTGCCTTTAGTCGGGCTGCGACTCCTGGCACGCACCATGCCTTCGTTTCTGGGCTGGTGGATCTGGTCGAGGAGCGTTTGGCCGATGCCAACGGCGAAGCTTTGCGCGACGGACGGATTAGCGTGGTGGCGGGCGGACCATGGTTTGATGTGTGCCGTCCGAATTGTTGTGAAAAGCGCGCGCTGGATGGAGCCTTGCGTCCTACCATCGCAGGTGTCGATTCAGAAGTGGGGGTGCCTGCGCCATGAGCGAGACATTTCGTGTAGGAACGCGCGGAAGCGCGCTTGCGACTACACAAACCGGTTGGGCAGCTAAACGATTGGCACAGTCTTCCGGGCTAGAGGTTGAAACCATTTTGGTGAAGACCGAAGGAGACGTGATCACTGGCCCACTGTCACAACTGGGCGGAACCGGAGTCTTCGCTGCCGCACTGCGTCAGCATCTGCTAGATTCCGGATGCGATTTGGCAGTGCATTCCTTGAAGGATCTGCCCACCAAGCAGCCTGAAGGATTGGTGTTGGCGGCCATTCCAGAACGTGAAGACGTGCGTGACGCACTATGCGCCCGTGATGGTCTGAAACTTTCCGAGCTGCCCGAAGGGGCAAAAATCGGTACTGGGTCACCACGCCGTGCGGCCCAGCTCTTGGCTTTCCGTCAAGACTTCCAAATCGTTGATATTCGTGGCAACGTCCCCACCCGACTTGGGCGGGTCAAGGGGATCGGAGATACCCATGATGATGGCAGTGTAGGGCGAAGTGTGCAGGGCGATCTGGACGCGGTGATTTTGGCTGCGGCCGGGATGCGCCGGTTGGGTTTGGACAAGCACATCACCGAATATCTGGACCCGCAGATCATGTTGCCAGCCCCGGGGCAAGGTGCGCTCGCCTTAGAAGTGCGCAGCACCGGTTCGGACCATCCAGCCTTGGATCAGGCACTGGCGGATTTGGACCACCTGCCAACACGTATGCAGGTCGAAGCCGAACGCGCACTGTTGGCTGCCTTGGAGGCAGGGTGCGCAGCGCCGATTGGTGCACTGGCTCGGGTGGAGGGACAGACACTGATCTTGGAAGCTGTCGCCTGTAACCCGGACGGTTCCGAAACCATGCGCCGTAGCGCTCAAAGCAACGGGCTTTCAGTGCAAGCCGCCCAAGAACTTGGACGTAGCCTCGCCGAATCGATGATCGCCGACGGCGCCGCGGTTGTCGCGGGTTTGGTCTAAGCGGTCACATGAGCCACCAGGCACTCATCTTGCGCGAGGCGGCGCGAGCCGCCGCCACCGTGCGGGAATTCGAGAAGCTGGGCATTGAATGTTTCTCTGCCCAGCTGATCGAAACCGTCTGGCCGCAGGATCTGAGCGAATTGCGTCGCTCGATTCAATCGTTAGTCGCCGGGGAGTATCAGTGGCTGGTGCTCACTTCGGTGAATACTGTTGAAGTCATCGCTACGATCCTCGACGGAGAAGCACTTCCAGACGGGCTGAAGGTTGCGTCGGTTGGAACAAAAACCGCTGCGGTAGCCAAAGAGCGTATGGGCGTTGTCTCCGATTTTGTGCCCACGGATCAATCTGCGGCCGGCATGGTGGAGCAATGGCACTTGGACCCAGGACAGAAAATCTTCTATCCACATGGAGATCTTGCCAGCTCAACTCTTGCGACAGGGCTGACCGGCCATCGGCTCGATGAGGTTGTGGCCTACCAGACCGTTGACGCACCGAGTGGAGCAGTCCCATTACGCAGCAGCGAGGTGCCAGCCGCAGCGCAAGTGCTTGCACCATGGGAGATCGCCGGGAATCTCGACCGATTTGACCTAGTGGTTTTCAGCGCACCAAGTATCGTGCGGCGTTTTGTTGAACTGACCGGTGACACGCTGGTCGAACGGGTGCAAAACATTGCCATTGGCCAGCCAACCGCGCAGGCCCTGCGACAAGCAGGGTTACCAGTGGACGCGATTGCTAGTGAACCAACACCCACGGGTCTGGCCTTAGCGGCCCAAGAACTAATCAAAAAGTGAATCATCAATTCTAGAAAGAAGTGACATGGGTTTCCCTCAGCACCGACCTCGCCGACTCCGGCAGAATCCTGCAGTTCGTCGACTCGTGGCAGAATTTGAGCTCTCCTCGCGACAGCTGATCCTGCCTGCCTTTGTCCGTGAGGGACTCACCGAGCCGAACCCGATCACCTCCATGCCTGGCGTCATGCAACACACCATGGATTCGCTCAAGGCTACCGCGGCGGATGCAGCGCAGCGTGGCTTGGGCGGCATAATGCTCTTTGGTATCCCAGAGCATCGGGACGAGACCGGCAGCGCCGGGATCGATCCGAAAGGAATTTTGAATAGGGGCATCGCCGCTGTTCGCGAAGAAGTTGGCGACGAATTAGTGATCATGTCTGATGTCTGTTTGGACGAATTTACCTCTCATGGACACTGCGGCGTGCTTGATGAGAAGGGCGCAGTGGACAATGACCGCACCCTAGAAATCTATGCCGAAATGGCAGTGATGCAGGCTGAAGCCGGCGCGCATATCCTCGGCCCATCGGGAATGATGGACGGGCAGATCGCCGTCATCCGCGAGGCTCTAGACCAGGCCGGCAAACAAGATGTTGCGGTACTCGCTTACGCGGCAAAATACGCTAGCGCCTTCTACGGACCGTTCCGTGAAGCCGTCGATTCGCAGTTGCAAGGCGATCGCCGTACCTACCAGATGGACGCATCGAACCGCCGCGAGGCACTGCTGGAGGTCGAGCTGGACCTCGCCGAAGGCGCAGATATGGTCATGGTGAAACCAGCCATGAGCTACCTAGATATCGTCTCTGACATCGCACAGATGTCGCCGGTACCGGTCTCCGCTTACCAGATCTCCGGGGAATACGCGATGATCGAAGCTGCCGCGGCCAATGGTTGGATTGACCGCAAGGCCTCCGTGATGGAGTCGTTGCTGTCGATTCGTCGTGCGGGCGCCGAACAGATCTTGACCTATTACGCAGCCGAAGTTGCCGGCTGGTTGAACGAAGGAAAGAAATAAATGTCGAATTCCGAGAGGCTTTTCGCCGAGGCCCAAGAAGTAATGCCCGGTGGCGTGAACTCGCCAGTTCGCGCCTTCGGCTCCGTTGGCGGCGTACCACCATTTATGGTCGGCGCTAAGGGTGCTTACCTGACCGACGCAGACGGCAAGGAATATGTTGACCTAGTCTGCTCCTGGGGTCCAGCGTTGTTGGGTCACGCTCACCCCGAGATTCAGTCGGCGGTTCACGCAGCCGTTGACCGCGGGCTGTCCTTTGGCGCATCAACCCCGGATGAGGCGAAGCTTGGCAAGCTGATCAAGGATCGAGTGGGAGGTGTAGACCGGGTACGTATGGTCTCCACCGGTACCGAAGCGACCATGACCGCGGTGCGTTTGGCACGCGGCTTCACCGGCCGCGAACTGATCATCAAGTTTGCTGGTTGCTACCACGGCCACCTCGATAGCCTGTTGGCCGATGCCGGCTCAGGCGTTGCAACCTTGGCGCTGCCAGGTTCCGCCGGAGTCACCGCGGCCACCGCTGCCGAAACCCTCGTGTTGCCATACAACGACCGCGCAGCGGTTGAAGCCGCATTCGCCGAGCACGGGGCAAATATTGCCGCCGTGATCACCGAATCAGCACCGTGCAACATGGGCGTCGTCACTCCGGACGCGGGTTATAACAAGTTCCTCAAGGAAACTACCGCCAAGTACGGCGCACTGCTGATCCTTGACGAAGTCCTCACCGGCTTCCGCGCATCATCCTCCGGTTACTGGGGTCTGAGCGGCAAGGACGAAGGCTGGAATGCGGACCTATACACCTTCGGTAAAGTCATCGGCGGCGGCCTTCCGACCGCTGCCTTAGGTGGTCGCTCCGACGTCATGGATTATCTAGCCCCGTTGGGCCCGGTATATCAGGCTGGCACGCTCTCGGGTAACCCGGTAGCAATGGCTGCCGGCATCGCTCAGCTAACCCACGCCACCGATGAGGTCTACGCTCACATTCTTAAGCAGTCCACCGCTCTGCAGGCGAAGCTCAGCGAAGCTTTCAACGAGGCAGGGGTGGATCACTCGATCCAGCGCGCAGGTTCGTTGTTCTCGGTAGCGTTTGGCACCTCGGCCAAGGGCGTACATAACTACGCAGATGCACAGGCTCAGGAAGCGTTCCGCTACGCACCGTTCTTCCACTCGATGCTTGACTCAGGTGTTTACCTGCCACCAAGTGTGTTCGAAGCTTGGTTCCTCTCAGCAGCGCATGATGATGAGGCAATGGAGAAGGTCTTCGCAGCACTTCCAGCGGCTGCGCGGGCCGCCGCTGCTGCCAAGGCATAACCCCCTAATTACCGAGGTACTAGCTCTCCACAATGTGGAAGCTGGTATCTCGGTTTTATGCCCTGGAGAATTCACGGAGGACTTGTAGAGCCGAACTTGATAGCTTGGCTAGAACATCAATGGTTGCAAGAAACATGAGGAACGGTTTATGACGGACGCGGTCTCGGAGCATCTGGTGCCAAAAACGGATCAACAGATCCCCGAATTTTTGGATTATCTCGGTATTCCAGGCCTCGCCGATATCCACGTGCATTTCCTCCCAGAACCAATGTTGCAAAAAGTCTGGGCGTACTTTGATCAGGCAGAACAAAGTTATGGCCGCCCGTGGCCCATTACGTATCGAATGGACGAAGAGTCGCGCATTAAGCGGCTTCGCGAGATCGGGGTAGTAGCTATTCCCGCGTTGTCCTACGCGCATAAGGCAGGCATGGCGAGGTGGCTCAATGAATGGGCACAAGACTTCAGCAGTCGCGTCTCCGGGGCCTTGCACTGTGCGACTTTCTACCCGGAACCCGGAGTTGGCAACTACGTCCAAGAAGCCATCGACGCTGGTGCACAACTATTTAAGCTCCACATTCAGGTCGGCGGCTTCACACCGAATGATGTGCAACTGGATGAAGCGTGGAGAGCGCTTGAACACGAGCAAATCCCGGTCGTAATCCACGCCGGCTCTGCACCGCTCGACGGTAGTTTCACCGGACCGCAACATGTCCGCCGGCTCTTGGAGAAATTCCCCGAATTGGTGCTGGTGATTGCGCATATGGGCATGCCCGAGTATCACGAGTTTGCGGATTTAGCCGAGGAATTTGTGGGCGTACATTTAGATACCACCATGGTGGGTACCGACTTCACAAATGGATTTGCGCCGATGCCAGATAGCTATATCAACCGTTTACCGGCCTTGCAGGACAAGATCATTCTCGGCTCAGACTACCCGAATATTCCGTATGCCTATGCCCACCAAATCGAGGCTCTAGCCCGACTAGGGCTTGGGCGAACCTGGCTCAGAGCGGTGCTTTGGGAGAACGGAGCCAGACTCCTTGGTTTGTCTGGGGAGGCAGCTTCTTCAACAGATTCTTGAGATTAAACGACGTAGCGCTCCTCTGCCCGCTGGGCAAAGGAGCGCTACGTTAGGTCTTTGGAGTCCTTATGAAGCTGGGATAACGCTTCCGTCGGTCCAGGTCTTCTTGATGAATGCGGCTACTTCTTCGGAGTGCAGCAGCTCGTCAAGCTTGGCAATGGCTGGAGTTTCCTCGCCTGCACGCCAGGTCAGGAAGTTCGAGTTCGGGTTGTCCTGTGATGATTCTTGCGCAAGTACTTCATCCAGATTCAGCTTCGCCTGAACGATGTAGTTTCCGTTGATCACTGCCAGTCCGATGTTGTCATCTTCGGCGTAGAACTTTGGAACCTGTTCCGAGTTCACTTCATTGAAAGTTAGCTTCTTCGGGTTCTTGGTATCGTCGCCGTCAAGCGTCAGGGCTGAATCATCGTCGGTAAGTCCCGAAAGCAGTCCCGCGCTTTCCAGCACGCGCAGCCCGCGAAGCTGGTTCACCGGGTCGTTATTCAACAGCACCAATGAGCCGTCGGCGACGTCTTCAGGCTTATCGAACTTCTTCGAGAAAATGGTCAGTGGCTCCAAGTGGACGCCCTTACCGTGTTCGAATTCGTAACCCTTGTCAGCAACCTGCTGTGCTAGGTACGCCTCGGTCTGGAAGTAGTTAGCATCGATGGTGCCATCGGCCAGAGCAATATTTGGTGTCTGGTAGTCATCAATTTCCTGAATTTCCAGGTCGATACCGGCGTCCTTAGCCAAGTTCTCATCAATGAATTCGAGAATCTGGGAGTGCGGGACCGGGCTAGCGCCGACCTTGACGACGACAGGGTTTGCTGGGTCGAGGCTTGGTGCCGCCGAGGGTTCGGTGGATCCGGTGCTACCGCAGGCGGTCACCGCAAAGAGAGTAGCGACACCAGTGATGGCAAGTGCGAGCTTTGTACGCATTGTGAGTGTTTTCCTTTGAGTACGAACCGTTGCCGGTAACGAAAGGGGAGGTTAGGTATGGCAGTTCTGCCGACCAAGCCCGTCGGGTGACCGACGGAAAATTATCTAACGGTGATCGATCTTGCGAGCGACGATGTCGCCAACAATCTGTACGATCTGGACCATGATGAGGATGATGACCATGGTGACCAACATGATTCCCATGTCGTAGCGCTGGAAGCCGTAGTTGTAAGCCAGGCGCCCCAGGCCACCGCCACCGACTAGTCCGGCCATCGCTGAGTAACCGATGAGCGTGACCACGGTGGTAGTCAGTGCGGCGATAAGACCTGGCATCGCTTCGGGTACTAAGACTTTGCGGATAACCTGCATCTTGGTGGATCCCATCACCAATGCCGCATCAACCTTGCCGGATGAAACATCACGCAACGCAGTTTCAACAAGCCGAGCGAAGAAGGGAACCGTGCCGATGGTCAATGACACGGAGGCTGCCACCGGGCCGAGAGACTCGCCGGTGATGGCCTTGGCTACGGGAATCAGAGCCACCATCAAGATGGCGAACGGAATCGAACGGGTGATGTTGACGATGATGCCGGAGAGCACCACGTTCAGCCAACGGATGGGTAGCAGTCCACCTTTGCCGGTGTTATGCAACAGAATTCCCAGTGGTAAACCGATGACAATGGTGAATGCTGTGGCAATCAGTACCATCTGCAGCGTTTCCACGGTGGCCGGCCACATAGCCCTGGTGATACCTGGGTTGTTCAAGAGTTCAGTGAAGAAATCCATAACTTACTTGGCCTCCTTCACGGTTACTGCGATTCCAGCGGACTTCAGATATTCGACGATTGCGCCAAGGTCTGCATCAGGGGCAAACTGCACGCGTAAGTGTGCAAACTGCTGATCGCCTAGGTGTTCAACGGAGCCTGCTAATACGTTGACGTCGGTGTTGAACTTACGCGCAATTCCTGAGATGACTGGCTCGGTGGCCTGATCTCCGGTGTAGAGCAGATCTACCACCGGTCCGGCACCATCGACCTGTGGAGCGTCGCCTGGAAGTGGAAGTAGCGTTGAAGCCAAACGTCCTGAAGGGTTGGTAATGACCGCTTCAATGTCGCCGTGTTCAACGATCTTGCCGGCTTCTAGAAGAGACACCGAATCACAGGCCTGCTTCACGACGTGCATCTCGTGGGTAATGATCAACACGGTGATGTTTAGACGGTTGCGTAGTTCCTTGACAAGTTCAAGAATTTCATTGGTGGTCTGCGGATCCAACGCGCTGGTCGGCTCGTCACAGAGCAACACATCGGGGTCGGTGGCCAATGCGCGGGCAATGCCTACGCGTTGGCGCTGACCGCCGGAAAGCTGCGAGGGGTAGCCTTTGGCGAACTGTGTCAGGCCCACGAGCTCAAGAAGTTCCGAAACTTTTTTCGCAACGTCTTTCTTGGGAGTACCTACCAGTTCTAGTGGGTAGGCAATATTTTGTTCGGTGGTACGTGAATCGAACAAGTTCGCATGCTGGAAGACCATACCGATACGACGACGGGCATTACGCAGCTCATCGTCGCTGACGTTAGTTAGCTCTTTGCCGTTGACAGCAACGGTGCCGGAGGTCGGCTGGTCAAGCAAAGTTAGGCATCGCACGAGCGTGGATTTACCAGCTCCGGAGTGTCCAACAATGCCGTGAATTTTCCCGGTGGGGACTTCAAGGCTCACGCCGTCGAGGGCAACAACGTCATTGTTGCCTTGGCGGTAGACCTTACGCAGGTCACTAATTGTGATCACTAGGCGCGTTCCTTCAATTCTCAAGGGGTATAGAGAGTACCCTCCATTGAATCATCATCGAACAATATCGCCCTAACGCCCCTTGGAATAAGGTAACTATTCTTAATTTCGGGTGTAATTGACGGTGTTGTCGAAGAAGATTCGCTGAATTGTGACTGAAGATGAACGATTGACTTACCCGGCAATTCGGGGGAGTCGCTTTGAGGGTTGTGAAGTGAGTAACAGTTAGTGGAAAATCAGGCCATTAGCTGTCTTTGATTGGCCAAGCACCGTCAACGACAGCCTGAGGATCACGCTTTCGTAGGTATTCTTGAAAGCTTGCGGCTTGATCCCGAGCCCAGCCAATCTGCCAACCATGCAAGTCTTGTGGGTCCACCTGAAGTTGAGGATATTTCTGCGCAATGGCGCGAGCCACGCCAACGCATGCAACTGAGTCGGCAAACGAGGTGTGCGCATTTTCGAGCACTACGCCGTAATGTTCACAGGCTGCGGCAAGCGTGCGCTTTCCCTTGCGAAACTTGTCCACTTGCTTGTCGATGATGAACGGATCAATCACGTTTCCGGGAATGAGCGGTACTAAACCATAACGCAACGCCTCGGCATGCAGAACCGAGAAATCGTAGGACGCGTTAAACGCCACAATGGGAGATTGTTTGGCAGCAAACTGAAGCAAATTGAGGATCTCGTCGACGCCTTGTGCCGCAGGCATTCCCTCGGCCCGTGCCTTTTCGGTGGAAACACCGTGGACAGCGGTTGCTGCCTCGGGGATCTCGACTCCAGGATCAACGAGCCACTCGCGCTGATTCACTACCTGCCCTTGGGCATCGAGAAGAACCACTGACGCGGTGACGATGCGAGCGGTGTTGGTATCGACGCCTGTGGTTTCCAAGTCAAAGCCAACGACAAGGCCCTTATGCCATTCATTCATGAAAACAACGCTACCCGTTCGTTCCTACAACTTTTCCACTGACGCTCCGGTTGTGGATGGGGATCTGGAAGTTGGCACAATGGTGACATGAGCACCGTACCCACACCCGCAAGTCTCGAATATGCCGAAGCCGTTCACCGGCTCGCGGCATTAGTTCCGCCAGGCGCGGTCCTTAGCTATGGTGACGTTGCAGAACTCTTAGGTAGCGGTGGCCCAAGACAAGCAGGAAAGGCTATGACTTCTTCACCGTCAGCAACGCCTTGGTGGCGGATTATCCGAGCCGATGGCACACTGCCACCGGACCTTGCTGAGCAAGGCAATACCGCATGGAAAACCGAAGGTACCCCACGCAAGGGCCAACGCGTTGATATGAGCCAAGCACGGTGGCAACCAGATGATGCCCAGTGGGAACAAATTCAATCTTTGAAAGCGGCGTTGCAAGCAAGCTACTTGTCGCCAACGGATGATCAACTATGAACATGGAAGAATCGTCCGACTCGGCACCATTAGATACCGCTTCATTGCTTGAGCAATTATCAGTGGTAGAAAAACCGACGCTAGTCACTGGAGCCCCTGGCACCGGAAAAACTACAGCCCTTATTGACCTGGCTGTTGGGCACCTTGGCGCTGGCTTAGATCCGCTACAGCTGTTGATCATTGCTCCAACTCGTCTTACGGCCGCCGGAATTCGAGATGAACTTAGTCGCCGAGCAGATCAAACCTTTACCGAACCGGTGGTTCGAACCTGGTCAGCGTACGCATTCGACCTGATCCGCCGGGCACGGCTAGAAGGTTTATTGCCTACCTTAGAACGCGCACCACGACTTTTATCGGGACCAGAACAAGACACACTTATCGGCAACCTGCTTGACGGGCACCGGCAAGGTCTTACCGAAAGCCCGGGATGGCCCGCAGATCTGGATCTGGCCGTAGAGACTCGAGGGTTTAGAAAAGAACTGCGTGAATTTTTTGACCGGGTCTCGGAACTTGGTCTTGAACCGGTGGATATCGCCGAACTAGGTGAACAAACTAAACGTAGCGAATGGGTTGCCGCGGCACGTTTTTACCAGGAATATCGAGACCTGCTCGATTTGGGCAGTGCCGAAGCCTTTGACCCTGCGGGACTGATGACACGCGCCGCACAAATTCTTGAGCAAAATCCAGATTTTCTGAACGACGAGCACGAAAAACTGCAACTAATTTTAGTGGACGATCTTCAAGAAGCGACGTTGTCCCAACACCGGCTCCTGCGCATGATTGGACGTGACCGCTCCATAGTTGCTTTTGCTGCTCCAGACAATGTTGTTCAAGGATTCCGTGGTGCCCGTGCAGACGAACTGAGTCGTTTCACGCAGTCCTACAGTGCAAATGGCGATATTCAGTTTTTCGAATTAACTAGCAGCTTCCGCATGGCCCCCGCCATCATGGAGGCTTGGCAGCGCGTGGTGCGCCGCATCCCTTTGGCAGCAGGCCAACGTGGCCGCGCCTTGCACGCACTTCCCGACATCGAAGATGGCGAAGTTCTGGCGCTGTGTTTCGAAAACTCCACTCTGGAAGAACGCTATATTGCCCAACGCATAGTGCAAATGGACCTCTATGAAGGGTTCCCGCTTTCAGATATTGCCATTGTGGTCCGTAACGGTTCGCAGGTGCGTTCGCTCAGTCGTTTCCTCGAAGGTCAGGGGATTGCGGTACAGGTCCCACCTGCAGAAATCCCGTTGAAGGATGAAGGAGCTGTCCGGCCGTTATTGGATCTGGTCCAGCTTGCCTTAGCAGACGGTGTCAGTGATGATCCGTTACTCATGCAAAACTTATTGCTCTCGCGTTATGGCATGAGCACCGCTTTGGAGATTCGTCGCCTGCGTCAGATGTTGCGCCAACGCGAAAGCTCACAAGGTGGGCGACGCTCCAGCCAAGAACTTCTCGAAGCCACCCTTCACGAACCAGAGTTGACCGAAACCTTGGGCCCTGTGGCCTTCGGACTTAACCGCTTGCTGACCATGTTTGCTGCGTTACGTACGGAACTAGCCACCGGACAAGCGACACCAGAAACCGCCTTATGGGCTTTGTGGGAAGCCTCGGGGCGCGCCAACGTTTGGCGTAAAGAAGCGTTGGGAACGGGGAATGTCGCGCGCAGGGCCGACCATGATCTGGACGCAGTGCTCTCGCTATTCCAAGCAGCAGAGCGGTTCGTGGACCAGCTGCCTGGTGCCAGCGTGGAGCTTTTCCTAGACCATATTTTGCATCAAGACCTGCCTATGGACTCGCTGGCGTCTAGAGCTACCGGTACCCAAACGGTGACGGTACTAACTACCGCTGCAGCGGCAGGGAAACAATGGCCGGTGGTGTTCATCCCAGGCTTGCAAGAAGGTAGCTGGCCGAATCTACGCCTCCGTGGGGAACTGCTGGGTTCCAATGCGCTGGCTGACGCGGTTGAGCATGGAATCTCCTTCTTAAGCACTCGAACCCCGACACAACTGATGCGTGGAATTCGTAGTGATGAAACCCGAAGTTTCAGCAACGCAGTTTCGCGCGCGTCAAAAATGCTGATCTGTACTGCGGTCGACAACGAAGACTCGCAACCATCCTCGTTCTTGGACCTTGTAGATCCACACGACGCGGTAGCCCGAGAACTCACCGAGGTCCCTCGTATCAGGGCATTATCAACCTTGGTGGCGGAACTACGTTTAATGGCCGAACGGGCCAAGGCTGCGCAACTCGGAGCCATTCCAGAACCGGTGAACGGCTCAGCTCAAGAGATCTATCACGACGCCACCTCGGTCCTTAACCGATTGGCACGAAATGACTATCCGGTGCGGGGTGCCCATCCACAGAGCTGGTGGGGGCTGAAACCATTGAGTACAAATGCTCCCGTGGTTCCTGAAGACCAGCCACTTCGAGTTTCGCCGTCCAAGGTGGAAACCCTGGTGAAGTCACCGCTGAACTGGTTTGTCCAAAGCGCCGGCGGGCAAGCAGCCCATGACTTTGCCGCCTCCTTAGGTACCCTGATCCACTCAATCGCCGAGGAACACCCCGAAGCCAGTGGCAACGAATACGCACAGATCTTGGAGCAGCGCTGGCCAGAGTTGGAAAAGCTTCCCAATTGGGAAGGACAACGAGATTTTGACCGAGCCGAAGAGATGCTCAAAAAACTGGCACAGTATTCCATCACCATGCGTACTTCTGGACGAACATTGGCTGCGATCGAGTTACCGTTCCAAGTCGATGTCCCAAACGAAGGGAAAAGCATTCAACTGCGCGGCGTTATTGACCGCATTGAGGCGGACGAAAACGGCAGGGTTACCGTGGTGGATCTGAAGACCGGTGGCACCGCACCCTCGGCGAAGCTCACCGAAACTAATCCGCAGCTTGCGGTCTATCAAACGGCAATCCAACTCGGCGCACTGCAGGAGCAAGATGAAACCGCGCAACTATCCTCCGAACCGGCAGGCGCCTCACTGGTATATGTCGGCACCTCGACGAAGTCGGCTTCGCTTAGGGACCAGCCAGCCTTGGGCGAGGACACCTGGGCCCGTGAGCTGATTCTGCAGGCCGCGCAACTGATGGGCGAGAGCGAATTCATTACCCGCCACACGGTTGGTTCAGAGGGGCTCCGAGGCTCTTGTATGCTGCCCGAAATCTGCCCATTGTGCGAAGAAGGACGACAGGTCACCGAACCATGAGCAATATTAGATTCTCCCCACTAGAACTCTCCGAAGCTTTGGGGGAGCAGTTTCCACCCACCGCGCAACAAGCGGAGATCATTTCTGCGCCATTAGAACCAATGTTGGTGATTGCCGGCGCTGGGTCGGGTAAAACCAAAACTATGGCCGATAAAGTGGTCTGGCTTGTTGCCAATGGGTTGGTTCGTCCCGAAGAAATTCTTGGTGTAACCTTTACCCGTAAGGCTGCCGGAGAGCTCTCGGTGCGTATCCGTGCGAAGATTGCGCAGCTTGTCGCTACGGGGTTGTTGAGTGAGGAAGACACCCGTGACTTCCTTGACCCAGCCGTCTCTACTTATCATTCCTATGCAAATACCTTGGTCCAGGATTATGGACTACGGCTGGGCATTGAAGAAGACACGGTGCTACTAGGAGCTGCCCAATCCTGGCAAATAGCTCATCAGGTCTTGGAGAGCTACACCGGAAGTTACAAACACCTAGGTTCGGCGACCAGCACTTTGATCGATGCGATCGTATCTTTTAGTTCCGAGTCCTCAGAACATCTGGTCTCACCACCGCAGGCCCAACAATGGCTTGATAACCTCATCGAAGAACTCAACGTTCTCCCAATGCAGGCTGACAAGGAAAAGAACCGAACCGCGCCTGCTCAAAAGTTACTAGACAAGCTTGCGTCTCGGGCCACTATTGCTGAATTAGCTCAAGAATATGCGCTGTCGAAGCAAAAACTGGGTGTGATGGATTACGGTGATCTAGTCTCCCACGCGGCACATATTGCCCAGCAGGTTCCGGCGGCGGCGCTCGCCGAACGAACCAACCATAAGGTGGTTTTGCTCGACGAATTCCAAGATACTTCGCATGCCCAAATGGTGTTGTTCTCTGAACTGTATGGACACGGTCATCCAGTAACCGCAGTCGGAGACCCGAATCAGTCCATTTACGGTTTTCGCGGAGCCAGTGCCGGGCAGCTCTTCAGATTTCCAGAAGAGTTTCCTATCGTGCGTGAGTCTGGCAGGGAAGTTGCCCACGTCAAACACCTCACGGTCGCCTGGAGAAATACCGTCAACGTTTTGGAAGCGGCAAACCAGATCACCGCTGGTGGGCAGGAACCAGTTAGCGGACCGGTGTCGGTCAAACCTCTGGAACCCTCTGCTTTTGCGCAGCAGGGACGGGTAGTGCTCAACCGTTGCGCCACAGTGCGCGACGAAGCTGAGAAAATTGCAGATCTTATCGTGGCGCAGAACAAGCCAGGTACCGATACTGTGCTCAAGACCAGCGCGGTGCTCAGCCGTAACCGAGCGAATTTATCGGTGATGGGGGAGGTGCTTGGTGAAAGAGGAATCCCGTACCAGCTTGTAGGGCTGTCCGGATTACTGAGCACCCCCGAACTAACCGACTTGGTGTCTTGTTTGCAGGTGCTTGTTGATCCGTTACGTTCAGATAAATTGATGCGGCTACTGGCTGGAGCACGATGGAGGCTTGGAGCGGCAGATCTAGCGGCATTTGCCGACTGGTCACGTTCGCTGGCCCGTCGCCGGCAAAAGGGACTGAACCCAGAACTAGATTCTGCCGAAGCGCTGACCGAACAGCAAAGTGGGCAGGAAGCGGCCCGCGCCGAGTTAAACGATGCGGCCAGCCTTGTTGAAGCGCTCGATTACCTGCCACCGGCGAAATGGACCAGTTCTGATGGACGCAGTATCTCTGATATTGGTTTTGAACGTCTCGAAGCCTTGCGCGCAGAATTACGTCAGCTACGCCTGATCGCCAATGATGATCTGGAAGCGTTAATCCGTGAGGTCGAAAGAGCGATGAATTTGGACATTGAGGTGGCGTCACGACCATGGATTGCCACGGATAAATATCGCGTCAACCTCGATGCTTTTGCCGATGTGGTGCGCGAATATTGCCGCAATGCCCCACGGGTTGAGCTGGCCGGATTCTTAATGTGGCTTGAACAAGCCGCAGAGAAAGAGAAAGGCTTGCCACTACCTTCGGAAGACGCAGACCCGCAGGCAGTTCAGCTGCTCACGATTCACGCCTCAAAGGGACTGGAATGGGACACCGTCGCGGTGATGTCATTAAACGAGGGAGTGTTCCCGGGCGCCAAATCAGATCGCTGGACCAGCGGAGATAAAGCACTGCCGTGGCCCTTACGCGGGGACAGCGGCGATTTGCCACAGTGGGATACCGACCAGCCGGCGCTCAAGGAATTGATCGAAGCCGAGTCCATTTTTAAAGATCGTGTGGATGACCACCATATTGCCGAGGAACGCAGGCTGGCTTATGTTGCCGTGACCAGGGCGAAGTCGCTACTGATCTGTTCTAGCAGCGTCTGGTCGGGCTCGCGGACCAAACCCTGTGAGCCTTCGGTTTTTATGAATGCACTACTTCCGTTGGTGAATCAAGAGAACCCACACGCCGAGATCGGGACGTGGGTGGAAAATGAGCAAGCCCCGGAAGAGAACCCGGTACGTTCCCAACCATTAGAAGCCGTCTGGCCTTATGACCCGTTGGAAGGTCCGGTGATTACCGGTGCCGTGCAAAAAACACCACATCCATACTCGCGCAGAGAAGTCCTACACATTTTGGCCGATGACGTAATTGCGGACAAAGACAACCCTCAAATGCTCACCAGCTTTGGTGAACATTGGAACGACGAAGCGAACCGACTGTTGGCACAACGCGAGTTCCTCAACAATCGTGAACGTGTCATTGAAGCGCCCGAACATGTGCGAGCCTCGCTCTTTGTGGAGCTTGCCGAGGACCCGGTAGAAGTACTGGAAAATCTTCGCCGTCCCATCCCTCGCCGCCCCGGTTTAGCCGCACGGCGAGGTACCGCGTTCCATGCGTGGATTGAAGAGTTTTACGAACAAACCCAAATGCTGGACTTGGGGGAGATCGTGGAACCAGCGGATCGTTATATTGACGATGTGCTGGATCTTGAATCAATGAAGGAAGCGTTCCTCGCTAGCGAATGGGCTGATCGACAGCCGGCATATGTGGAGGTGCCACTTGAAACACGTGTGGGGCTGGTTGCGGTACGTGGCCGTATCGACGCGGTATTTCATCTCGAAGATGGCACCTGGTTGATGCTCGACTGGAAAACCGGCCGAGTGCCAAGCGGAAAAGACTTGAAGAGCAAATTGGTTCAGTTAGCTGTGTACCGCTTGGGCTGGTCACGACTACATGGGATTCCGTTGGAACAGATCCAAGCAGCGTTCTACTATGTCAGCGCAGGCATCACAATTCACGCAGAATCTTTGGCTTCCGAGGAAGAACTTGAATCAATGATTGCCAACGCCTTTGAAACCCTGACAGACCAGGAAACAAAAGGATCTACGAGCTAGTTTCTTCCTTTGGCTCGGTGTCCTTCGCTGGCACCGAGTCCTCGGATTTAACGGCTGCTACAGGTTCCGGCGTTGCATCAGCAGACTCGTCGCTGGTTTGTGGAACCTGCTCTTGGCTGACTGACTTTTGCCGTGCCTGTTCAGCCGAAGCTTCAGCATCCTCGGGTGATGGCAGAGGCTCTGGATCATCATCGACTGCCAGCTGGGTGACCTTCGAAGTGTTGATTGCGGGAGCGCTGGCCTTCTGCGGCTCGCTTGGAACTTCCGGTGCAAGTACCGGGGCGGGGGCGGCCAATGGGCGTGGGGCTTCGACCACCGACAGCGGCTGTCCGCCGTATTCGGAAATATTGGTATCTAGTTCCTGCAGCATTTCTTCGGCATCGGCGATACGTTCTGCGTCTTTGCTGTCCAAGGATTTCACCAGCCATTGGGCCAGCGCGAATTCTGCGGCCAAGGCGGCACGGCGCATAATATGCGGGTCAGCGGATTTACCGCGTGCCTCAACATAGGCGGCAAATACGCGTTCGCTGAAGCCATGGTCATCGATGGCTGAAAGCCAGGCAAAGTCGTCGGCAGGATCTCCCACATGCAGATCGGTCCAGCCCTTGACCGCGGTAATGCTCGAATGTGAAACCTGAAGTTGTTCTTCGTCAAAGTCACCATGAACTACGGTGGCGTTAAAACGCCAAAGAGAGACGTCCTCCATGGCATGTTCCCAGCGACGAAGTAAACCGCTCGGCACCCGACCGGTAGCGGCCGCGGTATCTAATTCGTTGAGTTTTCGCTGGCGCACCTCATCGGCGGTGTAGGTTGGCAAACCAGCAACCTCAACGGATTCGTCGGGAATCTGATGAATCGCTGCCATGCACTGGCCTAAAGCCACTGCAAGTTTGCTTCCTTCCTCGACCAATTCTTCGAGGGTAGGAACCCTTCCGGGCAGATCTTTGTATACGAAGGTACGCAATGGCCCTTGGCGTACGGTGCCAGCCACCGAAGGAAGCGAGAACGGCAAAGCCGCCCGGACCTTCGCTGAGAATGCGCGTAAGGCTGAGAGCTCGGCTTCCAAGCGCATACTTGCTTCATCATGGCGCGGTGAGCGTACACGCCAGCGGTGTTTTTGAGCGTCCACGATGAGTGCTGAATCGAAGTCTTCTGCATCATCGGACAACGCGGCGAACCCGACCGGGGTTAATCCCGGTACGGCGGCGGTGGCAATTGCGGCGAGTTCCATGGCAGAGCGTTTCACACCCTCCACCGTATGCGAGATTGGCAGTATCTTTCGTGAATGACGCACGGTAGATTGCTTGTTTCGGCGCTCAATCGGGCAGATGCGATTGAGATCATTGTCAATTGTTTCCACAGGGGCTCCAAACCAAGCTGTTGCTCAGCGAATTGCACTAGGTTAGGAGTATGTCGTTGGCAGAAAAATATCGTTTACCACTTACCTCTCTGAGCTTTGCGCGATCGGTGTATGAGCGTCCGGTTACCGAACACGATCAACCGGAGCTCTTGCCACAAGTTATGGCCAACCCGCTGAGCCGGGTCATGCTGATATCTGCGCGTGGAGCCGCTCTTCGAGGTGAATCGTTGATGTTTACGCCTGGTCCGGAATATCAAAGTTCGGGCACCGAGCAGTTCGTTTATCTGGGACGCGATCAGCAACACCCCTACGTGTTGGCCATTGTTGATGAATCGGTGCTGGAGAATGTCGCCGATGCCTCATGGATTACTCTTCGCGAGGCTTTTAGCACCCTCAGCGAAGCACAGGCCGAATTATTTGTTGAAGCCCAAGCGATCACAAATTGGCGGCGCAATGAAGTATTCTGCCCACGCTGTGGTTCCGAGCTTCGCGCGTCAACCTCAGGTTGGGTGCAACGCTGCGTTGCCAATAACCATGAGCTCTTCCCGCGGACCGACCCTGCCATTATCGCGGCCATTATCGATTCCGAAGACCGGCTGTTACTCGGTGCTAACAGCACTTTTAAATCCAAAATGTATTCAGTTCTTGCCGGTTTTGTTGAGGCAGGGGAATCATTGGAATCTGCGGTACGCCGGGAAATCTTTGAAGAGTCCGGGGTGCACGTCGGCGACGTGGCCTATCTCGGTTCCCAACCTTGGCCCTTGCCACGCTCTTTGATGCTTGGCTTTACCGGTGAAGCGCTGAGCACGAAGCTCATTCCTGATGGTACCGAAATCCTTGACTTGCGTTGGTTTACTAGAGAAGAGCTCGGTGCCGAACTACGCGCCGGAAGCCTTCAAATTCCCCGCGGAGTGTCGATTTCGCATGCATTAATCCGTAATTGGTACGGAGAACCCCTTCCGGAGGCCCCAAACAAGTGAGCGAGCAAGAAAACTTTCAGGCCCCAGATCTTCTTTCTGGTCTTGATGTGGAACAGCGTCTCGCAGCAGAATCTCTTCGTGGCCCGCTATGTATCCTTGCCGGAGCCGGCACGGGTAAGACCCGAGCGATTACGCACAGGATCGCGCACGGAGTGCACACTGGTGTTTACAACCCCACCAGCGTCTTGGCGTTGACCTTTACTACGCGGGCCGCCTCAGAAATGCGAACGCGGCTTCGTCTACTGGGCGCTCCGGGAGTTCAAACTAGAACTTTCCATGCCGCCGCGCTACGACAGTTGCAGTACTTCTGGCCGCAGTCAATCGGTGGAACCTTGCCAAACTTGGTGGAGCATAAAGCACCACTAATTGCCGAGTCTGCTCGCCGGCTGAGGATATCAAGTGACCGCGCGATGGTGCGTGATCTTGCCTCAGAAATTGAGTGGGCTAAGGTCTCGATGCATTCTCCGGAGAGTTACGCCAAAGTCGCTTCCAGCCGGGATCTGCCCAATGGGCTCGAAGCAGTCAGCATGGCCCGGATTTTCCAAACTTATGAGGAGCTCAAAGACGACCGTAGCGTTATCGACTTTGAAGATGTCTTGCTACTGACTAGTGCAATTCTGGAAGACAACGAAAAAGTTGCGGCAAATGTACGGTCACAGTATCGGCACTTCGTCGTGGACGAGTATCAGGACGTTTCGCCGCTGCAACAGCGGCTCCTTGATCTGTGGCTCGGTGGGCGAGACGAATTATGCGTGGTTGGTGATGCATCCCAGACCATTTATTCGTTTACCGGGGCGAAACCGGATTATTTGCTGAACTTCGGTGCAAAATACCCGGAGGCGACGGTCGTCAAACTCGTGCGTGACTACAGATCCACGCCAGAAGTAGTTAACCTAGCCAATAAGGTGCTTTCCACTCGTCGGATTGAAACGTCAATGCCGGATCCAACGGTGACTTGGCCCGAACCACTTGAACTTATCGCGCAGCGTGACCATGGGCCAAGCCCAGAATTTTTTGAGGCCGCAGATGACGAACAAGAAGCCGCCGAAGTGGCCCAGCGGATCAAAGCACTGCTCAAAAATGGTCAAGACGTTTCTGAAATCGCGGTCCTTTATCGTACTAACGGACAGTCACAGGCTTTTGAGCAGGCGCTAACAGCTCGAGGAATTTCCTACGTGATGCGAGGTGCCGAACGTTTCTTCTCGAGAAGAGAAGTCAAAGAAGGCATGCTAGCGCTACGTGCCGCGCTGAACGTCGCCGGGGACCAGCCTGTTTCACAGTTGGTGCGCGATGTCCTCGCTTCCCACGGTTATGCGCCAGAGGCGCCAACGGGCAGTACCGGTGCCGTGCGTCAACGCTGGGAATCACTCTCAGCATTGGTGCGCCTAGCAGATGATTTAGTCGCCAGCAGGGGAGCGCAAGGCGATCAAGTTACCTTGCGCGATGTGGTGAAGGAACTTGAAGATCGCGCTGCCACGCAGCACGCGCCCACCCTGGATGGTGTCACCTTAGCGTCATTCCACGCAGCCAAGGGGCTGGAATGGGACGTAGTGTTCTTGGCGGGACTCAGCGACGGACTCGTTCCAATTACCTATGCCAAGGACCAAGCTGGATATGACGAAGAACGACGGCTACTTTATGTCGGAATCACCAGAGCGAGAATCCATCTATACCTTTCATGGTCTTTGGCTCGCACTCCCGGCGGAAGAGCACACCGTTACCCGTCCAGATTCTTAGATGGAATCAAATCAGTACGTCAAGCAAGCAGCCGACAGCAAGCTCCGGTACGTCGCAAGCCACAGAAACTGACACCGTTGGTGTGCGCCGGCTGTGGTTCCTTCTTGACCACGGCTAAAGAGCGAAAGCTCAAACGCTGTTCTTCCTGCCCGGCCGCATACGACGAAGCGCTTTTTGAATCGTTGCGCAGTTGGAGGGCCGCAGTGGCACAGAGCAATTCAGTACCTGCATTCGTCATATTCACCGATGCAACGCTGATGGCTATTGCCGAACATCGACCCTCTACGCTTCCGCAATTGGCTAAGATTTCAGGAGTGGGGCGTAGCAAGATCGAACGCTATGGAGAGGCCATGTTGGCTGTCTTGGCCGAGTACGCGGGTTAGTTATCTACAGTTGGCGAGGCGTGAATGCTGCGCCGTTAGTGCGCTATCTAAGCTAATTGGATAACCAAGTAACCGCCGTGTACGTGCGAAGGATAGAAGTGGAGGCACCCGATGCCGAATTTCCCACAGACCGTAGAATTTATTGCGGCTGATGACATTCCTGTCCGTATCGTACGGTCAAATAAGCGCAAGAAAACCATCTCCTCGCAGTGGCGGGATAATCGGCTAGTAGTGCAGGTGCCAGCGGCACTAAACGAGAGTACCGAGCGAGTGTTTGTCGATGAGATGCTCAAAAAGTATCGGCAGCGTAAAAACCGCGAGTCGGCGTTATCCACCGAAGACTCCTTGATGGATCGAGCCAAAGCGCTGGATACAAAGTACCTGGGCGGAATCGCTAATCCTTTATCGGTACGGTGGGTCAATAACCAGAACAAACGTTGGGGTTCGGCTACGCCATACCATCGTAGTATTCGGTTATCGGCGAAGCTGAAATACGTGCCGATTTGGGTTCAAAATTATGTGTTGGTCCACGAGCTTGTGCATTTGGCAACCCCCGGTCAGGGACATGGGAAAGAATTTCAGCAGCTGTTGGATCGCTTTGAGAGGCGTGTGGAGGCCGATCAATTCTTAGCAGGGTTTAGCGCTGGATTCAACGCATATGCCAAAGAAAATGGTCAGACCGAGCTTGAAGCCGGTGGCTTCGACGACCTGGACGACAATTGATCTGCGCGTAATGCAGCTTTAAAGCACAAAAGTAGCTAAACAGCTAAAGCTGCCTAGCTACTTTTGCCTAGCGGACTAGATTTTAGTTCTTCGGGTCTTCGTTTTCTTCATCCGGTTTGTCACCTTCCGGGGCGACATCGTCAAAACCGCCGTCTAGAAGCTTGCCTAACGCGGCATCAAACTCGTCATACTCTGAGGCAGCTGATTCTCGACGTTTAGTGAATCCGGCTGGATCACTAAGGTCTTCAGCTGTAGGCATGAGGTCTGGGTGGTCCCAGATCGCGTCTCGGCCTTCGGTGCCACGTTCTTCATGGAGGTGTTCCCACAGCGCTGCAGCTTCCCGGAGCTTACGTGGGCGCAGTTCCAACCCGACCAATGAGGCAAAAGCCGACTCGGCTGGGCCGCCCGAAGCGCGGCGACGACGCATGGTCTCGCGGAGGTGAGCGGCGAACGGCAAGTTCGCTGCTGCGAGGGAAACCACGTGGTCAACCCAGCCTTCGATGAGCGCAAGGGTCAGTTCAAGATTTTCTAGAGCCTTTTCCTGCTCGCCGGTGCGCTGTGGGGTGAAAAGCCCCTCACCGAGAAGTTCCTGCAGGTTCTCTGGATTGGACGGATCAATTCCGCGTACGGCCTCTTCAACCCGGGACATATCGATATGAATGCCACGGGAGTAGGACTCAACTGCGCCAATCAGCTTCGAGGAGAGCCAAGGAACCCGGTTGAACAGGCGTGTGTGCGCATTTTCTCGAAGAATGACGTAGAGCAGCACTTCTTGTTCGGGGATTTCCAGCCCTTCACCAAAGTTTGCGACGTTGGTCGACACCAAGCCTGGCGTCGTGCCAGCCAGCGGAAGTCCAATGTCGGTACCGCCGAGAACATCTTTGGCCAGGCCGCCTAACGCGGTTCCTAGCTGCATGCCGAACATGCTCGATCCGAGATTGTGGAACATGGCATCGGAGTTGCCGAGCATGCCCTTCATCTCTTCAGGAATCTGGTCCTTCATAGCGCTGGTGATCGCTCGGGTCACCGATTCGGCTACTGGCTCGGTCACCTTTTTCCAGACGCTTAAGGTTTTGTCGTACCAGCGTTTGCGGGTCCATACTTCCGTGGCTTCGCCATTGGATTCAAAAACAGTGGCGTTGTTCAGCCACAGGTCTGCCAGGTAGGAAGCATCAACGATTGCACCTTGCCGAGATTCGGAGGGTTTCGGATCTTCACCCGCGTAAGCCTGCAGAGCAGTGTCTGATGCTAGCTTCCAATTGACTGGACCGTCGGAGGAATTATTTTGCATCATTGCGGACATCATCGCTTGCGCTTGCTGCATCATTTGCTGCATAGCGGCAGGATCTTGGGAGCCCATGGCTTCCCGTAGCTGAGGCGGAAGGTCATTTGGATCGAAACCGTTACCGAAGAGCTGAGAGAACATTGCGGACATCGGATCCTGCGGATTGTTTTCTTCGTCGTCACCGTCAGGTCGGTTATTCGGAGGGTTCTGTGCCATGTACTTAAAGTACCCTCTGAGGCTGAGAGTTCACATCAATGAGCACCAGAGTTCGCTTTCGGCACATCGAATACTCCTTATAGCTGATGAAGATCGGGGCGGGCCTTCAGTAGGCTAGGAGGGTAGCGTTTGTGAAAACGCTCCTGAAATAATTTTAAGCGGTAGGAGCAAGGCCAGTGCACGAACAGGAACCATCATCCACGAAGGATGCCGCCCCGACACTCGGTGCGTCAGTTCCTAGTTCCAAGCCCGTGAAAACCACGATTGCCGGAACCCTAGCTCTCCTTTTAGTTGGTTTGATTCTCTTTTTGCCCACCAACTTTGTGGTGCGCACGCCTGGACCGGTATTGAACACGTTGGGCGAGTACAACGACAAAGAACTCATCACTATCAGTGGAGAAAAGAGTTATCAGTCCGACAGCATCTTGGACATGACAACCATCTACGTCCAAGGTGGTGGGCAGAACCGTGTCTCGACGCCTGTCATTCTCGAAGCGCTTTTTAATCCCAACAAAGATATTGTTCCGGAAGAGACGATGATTCCACGCGGGGTGACCAGCGAGGAACGTGGCCAGGCCAATGACTCGATGATGGTTTCGTCCCAGGAACTATCGATTGCTGCGGCAATGAACGAGCTCGGACACGAATATAAAACCTGGCTGGAAGTTGCCGATTTTTCCACGGATACGAACAAAGACTCGTTGAAGCCCGGGGACAGGTTACTCGCTTTCGAGGGGAAACCAGTCACGAGTCTAGAGGAACTCAAAACTCAGTTAGATGATCGTGGCGATAAAACCAGCACGATGGCGGTCCAACGTTCCTCCGGGAAGGACTCAACTAAGAAAGTTGATGTGAAGGTTTCCACCGCTCCAGGTGCTGAAGGAACCCGACAGCTTGGAGTTTTTCTGAGTACTTCGTTTGACTTCCCGATTGACGTTAAGTTCGGAGTTGAGGAAGTTGGTGGCCCGAGCGCCGGAACGATGTTTGCGCTGGCCATTATCGACCGGCTGACCGAGGGTTCCCTGGCCGGTGACCACCACATCGCCGGAACCGGAGAGATTACCGCCGATGGGGAAGTCGGAGCAATCGGCGGAATCGCTCAGAAGATGGTCGCCGCTAAGGCAGATGGTGTCACGGTCTTCCTGGCTCCGGCAGATAACTGTTCCGATGTCGCCGGGCGAGTCCCCAAAGGACTAAACGTCGTCAAGATTGCAACGTTGCATGAAGCACGACAGGCACTAGAGCAGATTGCTCAAGGCACGGACCCGGCCACGCTGGAGTCCTGTTCATAGATTCGCGAGGCATCGTTCATAGAACTTGGTGTCTGCAGCTTAGTAAGTACAGTGATAGTCATACGAGTTCTGGCGTTAGTAAAGGCGTGCGGAACATCTAGGTAAGGAATAAATAGTGTCATACGGATCGGATAGTCCGTTCGGGGGCCCACCGCGGCCCCAAGGGCCGCGACAACCTTCCAAACCAGCAAATAAGAAAGCGTCACCTCTGACGCTGACGGTATTTGCTGTGGTCATATTGGTGGCTGTGTTTGTTTTCCTCTCAAACTTCTATGCAGACATCCTCTGGTTCAACCAGCTAGGGTTCTCGGATGTTTATTGGACCGAGCGAATAGCTAAACTCATCATCTTCGTCATCGCGCTAGTCGTGATGGCTGTTCCGATGTGGCTTTCCATGCGAAGTGCTTATAAGCACCGCCCGGTCTACGCGCCGGAAGGCAACCGCCAGGACTCCATGTCGCGCTATCAAGCGCAGCTGGAACCAATTCGTCGGTTCCTAATGATCGGTATCCCAGCGGTGGTCGGAATCTTCTCCGCTATCGCGGTAGCCGGACAATGGCAGACTATCTTGTTGTTCATCAATCGGGTGCCTTTCGGTACCAACGATCCACAGTTCAATATGGATCTTGGATTCTTCGTTTTCACCTTGCCGTTTATTGGGCTAATCGTCGGATTCTTGATTTCCGTGGTTCTGCTTGGCGGTGTGGCAGGACTGCTTACCCATTACCTCTATGGTGGTATTCGCGTTGAAGAACGCGGCGGCATCACGGTGGGCAAGGCCGCTCGCGTGCATACCGCGATAGTTGTCGCAGTCTTCTTGCTATTGCAGGCAGTGAACTTCTGGATTTCCCAGTACGAAACTTTGAATAACCAGTCCGGACGAGTTGCCGGTGCGTTGTACAAGGACGTGCACGCGGTCATTCCTGCACGGATGATCCTAGCTATCGTTGCGATTCTGATCGCTATTACCTTTATCATTGCTGCGATCAACGGACGCTGGCGCCTGCCGCTGATTGGCACCGCGATGCTCGTGGTGACCATGATCGTTGCCGGCGGCGTTTACCCCTACCTGGTGCAGCAATTCCAGGTCGTTCCATCGCAGCGTGCTTTGGAAAGCGAGTATATCGATCGAAACATTGAGATGACTCGTCAAGCGTTCGGGCTGAGCGACATTGAGGTCACTCCCTATGACGCGAAGGTGAGCACCGAGAAGAACGCGCTGGCCAAGGAAACTGAAACCACCGCCAATATTCGTCTGCTGGATCCCAACTTGGTATCCGCTGCTTTCGCACAGTTGCAGCAGTTCCGTGGTTACTACACGTTCCCCGAGAACCTCAACGTTGACCGTTACGAGATTGATGGAAAAATCGAGGATACGGTGATCGCTGCCCGTGAAGTGAGCGTCAACCCTAATGACACCTGGGTCAACCAGCACGTAACCTATACCCACGGTTATGGACTGGTTGCCGCTTACGGTAACCGCGTTTCTGCTGGCGGACGCCCTGACTTCATGCTCGGTGGCATCCCGTCCACCGGTGACTTGATCACTGAAGCTGATTACGAGCCTCGTATTTACTTCGGTGAAACTTCACCAGACTATTCGGTGGTTGGCGGTCCAGAAGGTTGGACGGACCAGGAGCTGGACCGCCCAAGCGCTGGCGGTGAGGGTGAAGATACCCGTTACACCTTCGAGGGTGATGGTGGTCCAAACGTTGGTAACCTGTTCAACCGCGTCGTTTACGCGTTGAAGTTTGCCTCGACTGACCTGTTGCTATCGAATGCGGTCAACGAGGAATCGCAGATTCTTTATGACCGTAATCCACGCGATCGCGTGAGCAAGGTTGCCCCGTATCTAACCCTTGATTCCAATGCCTACCCGGCAATTATTGATGGTCGAGTGAAATGGATCATTGATGGCTACACCACCTCGAACGATTTCCCGTATGCGCAGCAACAGCAGATTGAATCGGCTGTTTCTGACTCCCTGACCAATGCGTCAGACTTTGACCGTCTGTCAGGTCGCGTGAACTACATGCGCAACTCGGTCAAGGCTACGGTGGATGCATACGACGGCAAGGTTGATCTTTACGCCTGGGATTCCGAGGATCCGATTCTGAAGGCATGGCAGAAGGTCTTCCCTACTGCAGTGCAGCCACTGGACAAGATCTCTGGTGAATTGATGGAACACGTCCGTTACCCAGAAGATATGTTCAAGGTTCAGCGCGAGGTTCTCACGACCTATCACGTTGACGATGCCGGTGCATTCTACGAATCAAACGATGCGTGGGCAGTGCCAGATGATCCGACCTCATCGACCAAGGGAGTGAAGCAGCCTCCATACTTCCTCTCCTTGAAGATGCCAACCCAGGATGCTGCGTCGTTCTCATTGACTTCAACATTCATCCCGCAGGCAGCCGCTAACGGCCAACAGCGTAACGTGCTGTTCGGCTTCCTCTCGGCAGATGCAGATGCGGGTAGTGACGCGGGTGTGAAGAGCGATCAGTACGGCAAGCTGCGCTTGCTCGAACTTCCACGCGATACTGCTGTACCTGGTCCAGGCCAAGCCCAGCAGAACTTCGATACCAACCCTAGGGTGACCACGGAGCTGAACCTGTTGCGACAGGGTGCTTCCGAAGTGAAGAACGGTAACTTGCTGTCGCTGCCTGTCGGTGGCGGTATCCTCTACGTCCAGCCTGTGTATGTGCAGTCATCAGGCCAGACAAGTTACCCGACCTTGCGTAAGGTATTGGTCGCCTTCGGTGATCAGGTCGGCTTCGCCGATACTCTGGCCGAAGCTCTTGACGAAGTCTTTGGCGGCGACTCCGGTGCCGTAACAGGTGAAACCGGGGACGGGACTAAGCCGAAGGATGAGCCAGGTGAGAGCGATGCTCCTACTCAGTCTGAGACGCAGAAGCTAACTTCAGCATTGGACGCGGCAAATGAAGCGATCAAGAAATCTGATGACGCTTTGAAGGCTGGCGACTTTGCTGCCTACGGTAAGGCACAGACTGAGCTGCAGAATGCCTTGTCTCGGGCACTGGAAGCCGATGCAACTATCAACGGTGAAGCCGCTCCGGAGGGCGAAGTACAGACAAACTCCGAAGCACCCGCCGCACCGACTGAGTCGACGCAGCCAACCGATGGGAACAACGGATAGCCGTCCGCTTGCGTCCGATTTGCATTCTGCCCCGCGATGATGAAGAATAGTCTAGTCATCGCGGGGTGGAGCAGTTCGGTAGCTCGCCGGGCTCATAACCCGGAGGTCAGAGGTTCAAATCCTCTCCCCGCCACTTATGGGACAAGTCGAGAATAATTCGGCGGTGACCAAAATGAAATCCTCTCAGTCTTTTGACTGGGAGGATTTCTTTTTGTCGTACGTGGAATCTGAAATTCTGGCTCTTCGGGGCTATACCCGAAGTTGCTCGCAAACGACTGCAGGCGCAATCGAAACGACCTGTGACTAAGGACATGTCAGCTCGATTAGCCATGAAGTTTACTAGTTGGTAATGTTGTATTTACCGACGCGGGGTGGAGCAGTTCGGTAGCTCGCCGGGCTCATAACCCGGAGGTCAGAGGTTCAAATCCTCTCCCCGCCACAGAGAAAAAGTGGAGATCCAATTGGATCTCCACTTTTGGTTTAAGTCGTGGTCCAGCGGCATCAAGCGTGTCACCGACGTGTGCCACCATAAGTCTGCGCCGGCTATTGGTTCCGAAATGCTTGTCGAATGAAATTCCCCTGCCTTAGGGGTCAACTAGTTTCTGGTTTCCATGGCTGCGGAGGCCAAGATGGTTCGCACGTGAGTGCATAACCTCTTGGTTTCGTTAGTTGGCCACGCCGCAGGAGATCGAGTGCTCTTTGATGAGCAGGCCGGGGGAGCGGCCGCGCTATTTACAAGATTCGATGAGCGCGTCATTCACGGTATTCAGGGGCTCAGAGATCCCTTCACGGCAGATCACGCAATGATCAGCATGCGTGGACAGGGGATCGGAGCCGAGACTATGGGGCGCCGCAAGCTTGGCTTGCAACCTGGACCATGGCCTAAGGATGGATAGATGGAATGGCTGGTGGGGAGATGCCCACCCTTTTTAACCCCGGTTTTTATCTTGACTCGTTACCCTCGAGAAACACTCAAATTTACTAACGGCACAAGTTTCCATTTTGTCGATACCGCACCGGGTGATGCGCTACGCATGGCACAGGAAGCGGCAGGCGGGTTAGACGTTCGCATCGGCGGCGGGCCATCGACCGTCAATGAATTTCTCCGCGCGGACTTGATTGACTTCCTGCATCTGGCGATTGTCCCCATGTTGGTGGGCTCTGGTGTGCAAATCTGGGATCAACTATTAGGTATGGAAGATCGATTCGAGACCGAATCAATTGGCACTGGCGGCGGACTGACACATCAGCTGTGGAACAGATGAGCCCGTACATAATTAATACCCAATTTCCCATTGCATTGTGTAGGGGAGCTGGAGAATGTTCTAGGTTATCTTTTGACCGAACCTAGGATCTGTAAAACCGAGGCGGTGGACGTGCGTGCGCTCCTACCGCTCGCTGCTAAACGACAACGGCTGCGGCCAGTTAGCGAAGTCGATGCAGATTCCTTGTGCGCTGTCGTAGGCAACGTTCACGCTGTGCTCTGCTTAGGCTCGCCCCTGTGGACCTGCAATGTCGCAACCGTACGAATCCTTAGCCGGCTGTCTATAGGTGCTGAGGAGGGCAGTGGAATGCTCCTGGCCCCTGAACGATTCCCCGATAAAACGTAAATTGTCTCGTGCACGTGGAATAGCTGGAATCCAGGTTTTTGGAAAGCTTCGATGGGCTTTGGGTACACACGTGCTGAACCGTGACTCGATCGAGGCTGACATGCGCGACATCGACTCGGGCGGGTGTTGGAGAAGATGCTGTTATTCGCGCGAGATCATCTCGTGAGGACGGCCATACTGACGGGGCATCAACGAATTCTTGGGTGTACGCGATCTGGCATCGCGAGTGGGAGTACATTCCGCCTCACACCCCCAATCTGACCCAAGATTAGGGGTGTGATGCAAGACATGGCCTTTCGATTCGCCATGGAGTTTATGAGTTGGTAATGTTGTATTTA